>JAHRWO010000274.1 GCA_019105125.1 Flavobacterium sp. | reverse complement strand
TTGCGCTTTACAAAGAAATCATCAAACAAGGAAAAGCAGAAAATGTGCGCCGAATCGAATGGAATGTTTTAGACTGGAACACACCAGCTATTAATTTCTATGAAAAATCGGGTGCTAAAGTCTTAGACGATTGGCGTGTGGTGCATATGGATGAAACAGGAATAAAACAATTTTTGATTGAAGATTAACGATTTAAGATTTTTGAAGTAAATACTAATTGACACATTGGCTAATAGCCACATTGACTAATTGAACTCATGAAAATATTCAAATTTGGAGGTGCATCAGTTAAAGATGCCGAAGGCGTAAAAAATGTATTGCATGTTTTAAACACAGTAGGACACGAAGATGTTTTGTTGGTAATTTCCGCTATGGGAAAAACTACAAACGCTTTAGAAGTCGTAATCAAAAATTATTTCGATAAATCGAAGGAACTGCACGCCTCGCTTCAGGAAGTTCGAAAGTACCACAACCAAATTTTATTAGACTTATTTGAAGACGAAGAGCACGATGTGTTTTTTGATGTCAACGCGCATTTTGATGATTTAGAATATTTCATTCGCAGTAATAAATCTCCAAATTATAGTTTTGTTTACGACCAAGTGGTAAGCATCGGCGAATTGGTTTCTACCACAATTGTGAGTCATTATTTCAATTACAGTGGCTTAAAAAACAATTGGATTGATGTTCGCCCATTAATCAAAACAGATAACAATTACCGTGACGCGCAAGTAGATTGGGAAACTACTCAAAAACTAATTTCAAAAGGCGTTAAAAAGAAAACTTTAAATATTACACAAGGATTTTTAGGTTCGGATGAGAATAATTTTACCACTACTTTAGGTCGCGAAGGCTCGGATTATACTGCTGCGATTTTTGCATATTGTTTAGGAGCGGAAAGCGTTACCATTTGGAAAGACGTTCCTGGAGTTTTAAATGCCGATCCAAGATATTTTGAAAATGCAGTTTTGTTGAACCAAATTTCATACAGAGAAGCTATTGAGTTAGCCTTTTACGGAGCTTCTGTAATTCATCCAAAAACGTTACAACCTTTACAGAAAAAGGAAATTCCGTTGTATGTAAAATCGTTTGTTAACCCGACATTACCTGGAACCAGCGTTTCAAAAGGTGCAGATTTAGAACCGAAAACTTCATGTTTTATCGTAAAGAAAAACCAATTGTTATTATCGTTATCGTCTATTGATTTCGATTTTATTATGGAAAATCACATTAGTGAGATTTTTGGCTTGTTCTCGAAATACAAAATTAAAGTGAATTTAATTCAGAACACAGCAATTAGTTTCTCCGTTTGTATTGAAGATAAATACAACAACTTTGAAGAGTTGCGAAAAGTGTTGGCTAAGAAATTCAAAGTTTCCTATAACGAAAATGTATCACTTTACACCATCAGACATTTTGATGAGAACGCTGCAAAAGTTGTTGAGACTAACAAAACAATATTGCTACGCCAGATTTCGAGAGAAACAATGCAGGTGATTACGAAAGAGTAGTTTTAAAATAAATTACCGCAGATTCGCAGATTATTATTCAAAAAAATCTGCGAATTTGCGGTTCAAACAAAATACTTCCTTTTTTCCAACAATAAATACTACTTTTGAAGATTCGGAGTTATAGTATTTATGCAAAAAATTGTTTTTTTATTGGGATTTCTGTTATGTTTTTTGAGCGGTTTTGCTCAGGAAACGTTGCAATCGTATCCAACTAAAAAAATTGCGTTTTCAAAAGACACGATTTCAATAGAAAAATTTAGTTTGAACAATTCCTTTTTTGAAATTAAAGACAAAAATGGAAAAGTCATTGATACGAGTTTTTACAAAGTAAATTTCCAAAAAGGGACGGTAATTTTCATCAAAGAAATCAACACTTCTGATTCGTTAGTGGTTCGTTATTCAAAATTTCCTGATTTTTTAACCAAAACGTATTCTATTTACGATGACGACAAAGTAGTTTCAAACGAAGCAGGAAAATTAGTCGTTTTCAAAAAAGAGAAAAACACCCAATTCAAACCTTTTGATGGATTAAATACTTCAGGAAGTATTACACGTGGCGTTACGATTGGAAACAATCAAAACACGGTGGTGAATTCCAATTTAGATTTGCAAATCACAGGAAAAATCTCGGAGAAAGTGAGTTTGCGCGCATCTATTCAAGATAGTAATATTCCGTTACAAGAAGGCGGTTATTCGCAAAAACTCGATGAGTTTGACCAAATTTTCATCGAATTATTTTCGGATAAATGGAATATTCGAGCGGGTGATTTATTTCTGGAAAATCGAAAATCTGCTTTCTTGAATTTCAACAAAAAAGTTCAAGGATTATCAACTCGTTTTACCTTCGGAACTCCTGATAAAAAAACAGAAGTGGTTGCTTCAGGAGCTTTGGTTCGTGGACAATATGCAAAAAGTACTTTTACCGGTCAAGAAGGCAATCAAGGTCCGTATAAATTGCGAGGCAATAATAACGAATTATATGTTTTAGTAATTTCGGGTTCGGAACGGGTTTACGTCAACGGAATTTTGAAAACACGTGGCGAAAACAACGACTACATCATCGATTACAACGCAGGGGAAATTATCTTCACTTCTTTATTTCCGATTACTTCCGAAATGCGAATTAATGTTGAATATCAATATACCGATAGAAATTTTAACCGATTTATCACGTATGGCGGGATTTCGCACGAGCGAGAAAATTGGCAAATTGGTGGTTATGTCTATTCGGAAAGTGATGTAAAAAACCAGCCATTGCAACAAAATTTATCACAAGAACAAATTGCTATTTTACAAAATGCTGGTGATGATATTTCTTTAATGAATGGACCCTCAGCCTATTTAGATTCGTATTCAGAAAATAAAATTTTGTATCGAAAAATATTGGTTAATGGCGTTGAAGTATTTGAATATTCGAACAATCCAGATGACGAATTGTACAATGTACGTTTTTCATTGGTTGGAAATAATCAAGGAAATTACATTTTAGCAAATAATCAAGCCGTTGGTAAAATTTATGAATATGTCGAGCCAATTGGTGGAATTCCCCAAGGAAATTACGAACCAATAATCCGTTTGATTGCACCAACAAAAATTCAAATGGCAACGGTTTTAGGGAAATACAATCCGAATGAGAAAACTCTTTTGGATTTTGAAGTAGCTTTAAGTAACAGCGATCAAAATTTATATTCCAACTTAAACGACACCAACAACAGAGGTTTTGCTGGAAAATTCAATGGAAAACAACGTGTTTATGATGAAAAAACTAAGGTAGATGCGTTTGCGAATTATCAATTCATTCAAGAAAATTTCAAACCAATTGAACGTTTGTTCAACATCGAATTTAATCGCGATTGGAACATTACATCGCCTTTAATTGGTAATCAAAGCCTCTTAACTTCGGGATTAGATTTTAATTTCAACAACAAAGGAAAAGCGATTTATCAGTTTGAAAACTTAACCTTTGGCGATGCTTTTTCGGGAAATAAGCACACTTTTTCAGGAAGGTATTCTGGCAGAAACTGGATGATTTGGAGCAATTCAAGCGCTATGAAAAGTGATTCTGAACTTTCGAATTCATCTTTTTCCAGAAGCGAAAATCGTTCGTCTTACAAATTGGATAAAAATTGGGTGGGTGCGACTATAAATTTGGAAGATAATTCGGAAAAGTTAAAAGCAACCAATACATTTTCGGCCTTGAGCCAACGCTTTTTAGAATATGGCGCATTTGTAGGAAGAGGTGATTCGACTAAAGTTTTTGTAGAATTGGGTTTTTTACAACGTCAGAATGATAGTTTGCAAAACAACCGAATTGAGCGTGTAAATCATTCGAATTCGTATTACTTAAAGTCGCAATTAATCAAAACAGAAAAAAGTAATTTGAGTGTGTTTTTAAATTATCGCACTTTAAAATATGAAGATATAAACAAAGAAAATGAATCTTCATTGAATTCCCGCATTTTGTATTCTGATAGATATTTTGGACAGCTAATTCAGACAACAACCGCTTATGAAACCAGTTCAGGAACGATTGCTCAACAAGAATTTACTTATTTAGAAGTAGAGCCTGGACGAGGAGTTTACATGTGGAACGATTACAATGAGAATGGAATTCAAGAATTACAAGAGTTTGAAATAGCGCCATTTCCTGATTTAGCCATTTATGTTCGCGTGTTCTTACCTAATCAAGTTTTTGTACGGACCCATCAAAACCGATTTTCACAAGCGTTGAATTTTAATTTTAATCAATGGCAAAATGAAAAGAGATTTAAAAAATTCGTTTCTTATTTTTACAACCAAACATCTTTTTTAATAGAACGCAGAATTCGAAGAGATGGTTCTAATTTCGATTTGAATCCATTTTCAAAAAATGATGAAGACTTAATTGGTTTGAATACGAATTTTAGGAATAGTTTATTTTTTAATCGAGGGAAACAACATCATTCTACCACCTATTCTTTTTTGATTAATGAAAGTCAAAATTTACTTTC
>JAHRWO010000346.1 GCA_019105125.1 Flavobacterium sp. | reverse complement strand
TGCGCTTAAGAGAGTAAGCCTACTTCGTAGGAGATACTTCGACAAGCTCAGTATGACAATTCAATTCTTTAGAAATATTGAAAATTATCTTTTATCCCTAGATTCATTGCTGAAGGTGATTAGGTTGAACATTGACCTCATCCTTGAGCGGAGTCGGTTGCCGTAGAGGGCTTCAATTTCACTGGCGGAGAGGTTTGTGGTAATGTGGGTGATGGATTGATTTTGAACAAAATCTTCGTAGCGTGAAATGATTATTTCTGCCATTACGTTGAGGTCGTTGCCGTAATGTTTGATGTTTTGTTCTGCTCCTAAGTCGTCAAAACAATAACCAGTTAAGCGCGATTGCGTGTGCTCTTTTTGAGTGTAATTTTGAAGTGATTCGAAGCCATTTTTTGCAAACTCAAAAGATATTTCTCTACAAGTTTTGATTTTGTAGTCGTGTTTGTGGTAAAAAAACGGTCGGATTAATGCCATAATTGACGTTTTCCCGCATCCAATTGGTCCCGATAATAAAATACCTTTGTCGAGGTCTAAATTAAGCTCTAAAGCCTTTTTTTCGTCTCGAATGGCATAAATTACCAATTTGAGAATGGTTTGATGGTCAACCACTTCAATTTTGAAAGAGCGACCGTAGATGAGTTTGCCTTGGTACTCGATGTAGTTTAAGCACCAATTGAAGTTGTAAACTTTGATTCCGTTTTGAATAACGAAAGTGTCTTTGATGGTGTTATAGTGCTTCTCCATAGTTTTTTTGATTTGTTACGTGGAGGTGGTTTGGATTTAGATTAATGGTTTTGGTTTCTTTACTAACCGAAGTATTCGGTTTGTATCCAAACTTCTTCGTGTTTAGCATCCAGTTTCTTGCAGCTGCTTTCCAATCTTTCATTTTGGTTTTACCACCAACAAGCCAGCCGTTACTCTCGAAGTAGTTAAAAAAGCGTTGTGCTTCGATTTCTGAAAAGTTTTTTTCAAGGAAGTAGATTTGAGCTTCTTCGAGAGTAGGCTTTGAATGTTTTGAAATTGACTTCTCGATCCCGATAGGTCGGGACAGGCATTCGCTCGAAATGACAGCACTATTGTTTGAAAAAATCTTTTTCTTTTTTTCGCGCAACTTTTTTTGACAACTTTTTTCTGTTTGTTTTTTATCGGTGTTGTCGAATGCAAGCATTTGTTTTTCTTTTTCAACTTTTAAATCCGATTCTTGAACCTCATCAAAAATTGAATTTCTAAAAATTGAATTTTTTTCGTTTTTTGAAATTTCTTGCTTATCTAAGTTTATAATGTTTGTATTGTTTATATTGTTTATATAAGGTACATGTTTAGAGCTTGTTTGATGCTTGTTTAGAGCTTGTTTAGTAACCTGTTCATTAACCTGTTCAATGACTTGGTCATTTTTTGACTTGGTTGAACGTTTTTTTAGTTCTTTTTTTGGTACTGGTTTGGTATAAAAATCCAAGTTGCAGACTTCCAAAATAGAACCTTTAAATGGGTTAAAAGATGGTTTATAAATCACGTATTCTCTTTCTGTTAAATCTTTCATGCACTTGTGGTAGGTTGCGGTCGATGCAATCTTACTTATACGCATTAGTTCATCACGAGAAATACTGATTGGATTTTGAAAGCGGTTCTGATTCCATAGTTGGAATATGGCCATGTAGAGGCTTGTGTGGGTAGCGTTGAGTTCATAATCGGCACCTACTTTTTCGAAGAAGCCGGTGAGGTGTTTGATGTAGTTCATGTTTGAGTGATTAGTGAATAGTAATTAGTGAATAGTGTTGCTTGAACTGCGTTCAAGAGGTTAGCCTACTTTGTAGTTGTCTCGACTGCTCTCGACATGACAATAATTTGGTTAACTTCATTTGTTGACTTGCAAATGCATACTTCGCAAGTTCCGTTACAGTTTACAGTATTGTCTTCCATGTTACTTTTCTAGCATTTTTACGATGTCTTCGTAGTTGTAGTAAATTATTCCACCAATGCGTTTGTACTTTAACGTTCCGTTAATGCGGAGGTTTTGTAATGTCCCAGGAGAGATTCTCAGGATTTCACGAACTTCCGCTGATTTGAGCCAAGGCTTAGGTGAAGCTTCAGAAGTGTTAGTTTTTGTTGTGGAGTTTGTGATTTCTTGAAGTAGCAGATTACCGAAGTTTAACAAATCTCGTTTAGTTACCATTTGATGGTTAAGTAATTCGATGTTGTCTGTTTCTGGGAACAGGGCTTTGTGATTAAAATTCATAATGCTATGTTTTGAAATTATTTGGTACAAAACAATTACATTTAAAAAAGAAAAGTTCCCAAGTTGGTACCAACTTGGGAACGATTTTTATACTTTTTGAGGAAAATTAGTTGTTTTTAGTTTAAATCGTTTTCGATTTTTGTCTCCAATGCATCTTGCAATTGATTTAAAAATCGGGTTTGATCCGATTTTCGGTTTTTGATATCAATGAAGCTTCTAGTGATGTTATCGCCTAAATCGATTTGAAAGGCTTTTTCAAAAACATGGGTAATCTCTTTGATGTCGGCTTGACCGTTATCGAAAACTTTAGATTCGTGTAAGGCGTATATGAGTTCTATTAAATCTACTTTTTTGGCTGTCCAGTGTAGATTGGAATTGAATTGAATATTCATAATTGAACATGATTTATTTAAATTGTCTATTCTATTTTCAACATGTAAAGCAAGCAATTCGTATGCAATTACTTTTGCTAATAAATAATCATGCGATGTACAAAGTTTCGCATCTTGATTGATAACAATACAATCGTTCAAAATTAAGTCCTTGTATTCTTTTCTAGTGAAGTATAATTCGTCAAATTGAGTTGATTGACTTTTAATGTACTTA
Source organism: Flavobacterium sp. (assembly GCA_019105125.1). GTDB lineage: Bacteria > Bacteroidota > Bacteroidia > Flavobacteriales > Flavobacteriaceae > Flavobacterium. The sequence continues at coordinate 13,889 of JAHRWO010000346.1, read as the reverse complement.
ATAAATTCTCTATTCTTTCTATGAAATTGATTGATTGAATCCAGTTTTTTCTCGAAATGTTTTACTTTTTTGTTTTTGTCAATCGGCTGGGTAGCAATCAACAATAAAACCTCTTTGTAAAATATAAGTTTAGCGACTATGTTTGGTTTTACTTCTTTAAAAAAAGTGATTTCATCTTGTACCGTTTCAAAGGCATGATTCTTTAACCAATCGGAAAGCTGTTTTAAAATGTCTTCAATAAACATTATTATCTTTTTTGCTTTTTCTATCTCATCGGAATAGGTGTTAAGGATTAAACTTAATTCGTTTTCAAAATCTAATAGGGAGTTGTTTTTTATAGCTGTTATCATAAAAAAAATAGATTTTAGTTTGTCAAATTAAACTAAAATCTATTAATAATATTGCAAGAATTTTGTTAAAACTATAAAAGTTTTCCTATAAAGTAAAGCTTTGATTTACAATGTTTTCCTGTTTATGCAAATTTTTTAATTTATCCTTCAAAATTAGCATATCCTCACTAATTTTCTTGTCTAAAATCTTGGCATAGTGCTGTGTGGTTTTTAGATTGGTATGTCCTAACATTTTACTTACGGTTTCGATTGGAACACCATTACTCAATGTTACAGTTGTTGCAAAAGTGTGTCGTGCAATATGAAAAGTTAACTCTTTGTTGATTCCGCACACATCCGCAATTTCTTTCAGATAGGCATTCATTTTTTGGTTAGAGAGAATAGGGAGAATACTGCCTGTGTTCAAACATACTGGATTATCCGTATATTTATCAATAATCATTTCCGCAACTGGCAATAATGGAATTTTTGAAGCTATATCAGTCTTTTGACGATTTTTAAAAATCCATTTACTACCATCAATCCCAATACTAATATTTTCCTTTTTAAGCTGCTGCACATCCACATAAGCTAAACCTGTAAAACAACTAAAAACAAAAATGTCTCTTACAAGTTCTAATCTTGGCACCACGAATTGTTTGTTCAACATACTTTCAATTTCATGCTCGGTTAAATATTCTCTCTCTACAACTTTGAGTTTGGCTTTGTAGTTAGATAGTGGGTCTTTTTCTATCCAACCATTATCAAGACAGATATTGATGATTTTACCGACGCTTTTTACATATTTAATAGTCGTATTGTTGTTACACTTCAAAGTAGATCTAAGATAAAAATCAAATCCGGTCATCATTGCAAAATCTATTTTCTTAACAGGAACATCAGAAACATTATAACTCTCAACAAGATACTTTTCAAAATGAGACAAAGTGGTTTTGAAATTCTTCCAAGTATTATAGGAATATTCAGTTCCAATAAGTTTATCCATTTTATCGTTGTGGTCTTTAAACACCTTTACAATGGTGATTGCTTTTTCTTCTTTACCAAATAATTTATTTCGTAATGTTTCAAATGTGATTACTTCATTCTCCAGAAGTAGTTGTTTTTGAGCTTCAAACAATTTATTGCTTAACAATGTTAGATATTCATTCACTGAACGAGCTTCTTCTGAATTTCCTTTCATTTTGCGCATTTCAGTTGACCATTTGGATTTTTCTACTTGTTTTTGTGTAGAAATTTCGAATCGTTTTCCATCTACAGTAACTCTCATGTAAATTGGAATTAGTCCTTTTGAAGTCGTTTTAGCGGACTTCAAAATAAATGTTGAAGAGATTTTTGCATTCATAGTCTGGTAACCTTTTGATTAAATAATTTACTAATTCTTTATTATTTAGTCAAGATGTTTAATGATTGAACAGCCTTATTTTATTGGGCTTTTCATCATTTTAGGGGACCCTTTTTTGATTTTCAAAATAGGTCACCTAATTGGACACCTTGCGAATGCTATTTCTTGAATAATTTGGAGGGATTGAAAATGAAAAAACCCCTTAAATCGTCTGATTTAAGGGGTTTTGTATGATTTTATAGTTAAAATCGTACCCGGAGTGGGAATCGAACCCACACACCTAAGTACACGAGTTTGAGTCGTGCGCGTCTACCAATTCCGCCATCCGGGCAATGAAAAATGATAATTGTATCATTAAGTGGGTGCAAATGTAAAAAATATTTCTGCAATTCATAAAAAAATAGTTAAAAATATGCTTTCAGAGTTCGATTTTATTTCTAAATTTGCACCTCGTTTACACGACACAACACTAACTAACTACTAAACAATAAATTAACATGCTGTATCAAGAACCAGAAGCAAAAATTTTTGCATGTTCTCAGAGTGTGTATTTAGCCGAACAAATTGCTGAAAAGTATGGCGTTCCGCTAGGTAAGATTACGTTCTCTAAATATAGTGATGGCGAATTTCAGCCTTCTTTTGAAGAATCAATAAGAGGATTGCGCGTATTCCTTGTTTGTTCCACTTTCCCAAGTTCGGATAATTTAATGGAATTATTATTGATGATTGATGCAGCAAAAAGAGCATCGGCTCGTCATATTACAGCGGTAATTCCTTATTTCGGTTGGGCAAGACAAGACAGAAAAGATAAGCCAAGAGTGCCAATTGGAGCCAAATTGGTAGCAAAACTATTAGAAACTGCTGGAGCAACCCGAATTATGACTATGGATTTACATGCCGATCAAATTCAAGGGTTCTTTGAAAAGCCAGTAGACCATTTATTTGCTTCTACTATCTTTTTACCTTATGTGAGAAGTTTAAATTTAGAGAATTTAACTATCGCATCTCCAGACATGGGAGGTTCAAAAAGAGCTTATGCGTATTCTAAATTTTTAGAATCAGATGTTGTGGTGTGCTACAAGCAAAGAAAAAAAGCTAATGTCATCGACACCATGGAGCTAATAGGAGAAGTGAAAGGACGAAATGTTATCTTAGTTGACGACATGATTGATACCGGAGGCACATTAGCAAAAGCAGCTGATGTAATGATGGAAAAAGGAGCATTAAGCGTAAGAGCAATATGTACGCACCCTATTTTATCAGGTGAAGCATATGAAAAAATAGAAAATTCTCAATTATTAGAATTGATAGTTACCGATTCAATTCCGTTAAGAAAAGAATCAAAGAAAATTAAAGTTGTAAGTTGTGCCCCTTTATTTGCAGAAGTAATGCATATGGTTCAAAACAACAACTCTATTAGTGGTAAATTTTTGATGTAATCAAGAAACCACTTTAATAAGTATTTATTAATTATATATATTTTACAATGAAATCAATTACGATTAAAGGATCAGAAAGAGAAAGCGTAGGCAAAAAGGCAACTAAAGCCGTACGTGATGCTGGAATGGTTCCTTGCGTTATCTACGGAGGAAATCAGCCAGTTCATTTTGTTGCAGACGAAAGAGCATTTAAAGATTTGGTTTACACTCCAAACGCACACACAGTTGTAGTTGAGTTAAACGGAACGTCTTACAATGTAATTATGCAAGACATTCAGTTTCACCCAGTTTCTGACAAAATTTTACACATCGACTTCTTCCAATTAAGTGATGACAAAGAAATCATCATGGAAGTACCAGTTAAAGTTACAGGAACTTCTCCAGGGGTATTATTAGGAGGTGTTTTACGTTTAAACCAACGTCGTTTAAAAGTAAAAGCTTTACCAAAATTTTTACCTGACTTCGTTGAAGCGAACATTTCAGAATTACAAATGGGTAACAAATTGTATGTAACTAAAATTGAAACTAACAATTTCAAATTAATGCACCCAGATAACACTGTAGTTTGTCAAGTGAGAATTTCTCGTGCGGCAATGAAAGCAGCTCAAGAAGCAGCAAAAGCAGAAAAAGGTGGAGCAAAAAAGAAAAAATAATTTCTTTTCAAAATCTATACAAAGGAAGCATCAGTTTTTACTGGTGCTTTTTTTATGTTTTTAAGTATCTAAACTTTGACTTACTTTTGCAAAATGAATTGGCTATCAAATCTATTTAAGAAACAAAAACAAGAGCGTTTACCCATGAAGAAATTCTTAATCGTAGGGCTAGGAAATATTGGCTCAGAATATGCAAATACACGACACAATATCGGATTTAAAGTTTTGGACTATTTAGCTCACAAGGAAAAAATTTCTTTTCAAACCGTAAAACTAGGTGAAATAGCCGAACTAAAAATTAAAGGAAGAACCTTATTATTACTTAAGCCTAACACCTATATGAACTTAAGTGGGAAAGCCGTAAAATATTGGTTAGAAAAAGAAAACATCGAAAAAGAAAACATGTTGGTTATTACCGATGATTTGAATTTAGCTTTTGGAACCATACGAATTAAAACCAAAGGAAGCGATGGTGGTCATAACGGCCTAAAGAATATTCAATTATTGTTAAATTCAACCGAATATCCTCGTTTTAGATTTGGCATTAGCGATGCTTTTAAAAAAGGACAACAAGTAGATTATGTCTTAGGCGAATGGACAGAAGAAGAAAAAGAAAAACTGAAAGAACGCTTAGAAATTAGTTCAGAAATTGTAAAATCATTTGCTCTAGCCGGATTAAACAATACCATGAACACTTATAATGGAAAATAAAAAAAGGGAAGCTTAAAGCTTCCCTTTTTTATAAAATACTAATTCAACTTATTGAATTACAATTTTCTTCACTTCTTTTCTAGTACCATCTTGAACTGTTACAAGATATACTCCAGATTGAACGTTATCTAGTTGTAATGTTTCATTAAACAATCCATTGTTATTATATGATTTATTAAAAATCTCTCTTCCTCTAATATCATGAACATTAACTTTAATTTCATTACCTGTATTAGAAGTAAATTGAATATTAAAGTTTCCGTTATTAGGGTTTGGATACAATGAGAAGTTCTCCAATCCAAAAGTATCTGAAGTAAGCGTTACAACTTGCGAGCAAATTGTAATTGTATATGAAGTCACAGTCCCTATATCACCAGCACCTAAATCTCTAACCCCTATAAGCCAGTTTCCGTTTGGATTTAAACCATTAAAAACACTTAGTGGTGAATTTGGTGTAACATTACCTAATATTGGCGATACACATACTAATGCTGAACCTTGATCGTCAAATGTAGCATTAATGTTATCATTAACTGAACATTGTAAATTTAACAACGTCGAAGATGTTGTAGGCGTCATTGGCCCTTGCACTATAACTTGTAAATCCCCTATATAGGTATGATTAATATTAACCCCAACATTTACATCTGTAATAGCATTAGTTGTAGGAACATTTAAAGATCTTACTGTAAACGAACCATTATTATCAGGAATTGTAAAAGGCGTATTCATTGTATAAGTATTACAAGAAGTAGTAATGGTATATCCAATAGAAAAATTAGGTGAAACAGCATAATAAATATTACCTACAGCCTCAATTAAGATTCTACAATTTGTTGCTGGAGTAGATGGCATAGTTACAACTTGAGTTCCATCGTTTGGAGTATTTGCAAGTAAAGTTGTGAATGTTGCACCATTATCTGTTGACAATAATATGTTAACATTTGCAGTATTTATACCATTTCCATTAGTCCCTGCTACATCCCAAGTAATGGTCTGTGTGCTACCTGTATTATATGATGCATTCAATGCTGGACTTGTAACTTTAAATGGACCTGCTGCGGCAACTGTATTAACTGCCATGTTAGCTCTTGCTGTTTGACCTCCTTGTGGCGTTTGGTTGTCTCTAACAGTTAAAGCAAAATTTAATTGTCTTGTAACATCTGGAGTTACTTCCCAAGTAGGTGTTAGATTACCTTGTAAAACGCTTTGGAAATTTGGGAAATATCTTTTATTGGAAGTTGATGGACTTAACGATCTATAAACTGGCCCAGAGGTCTGAATTGTTGTTGGATAATTAGTTCCTGGAACAGCATCTACTTGCTCCCAACAATACGTTAATGCATTAGGATTTGAATCCGTAGCAGTTCCAGTTAAAACAAAAGCAGTTCCTTTTGGTATTATATAAGATGATAATGGAGAAATAACAGGTGGATTATTGTTATTTAAAACACTAGATGCACAACTTGTAGAAGCAATGAAATTTGCAATAGACTGAAGACTAGATGCATGAAAATAGGCATCTGAGTTAGACTGAACATTTTCTTCGCAAATTCCTGCATAAGCCATAATTGTTGAACCACTTCCAGGTTCTACTGCAGTTGAGTTATTAACATTACCCGAATCACAATTTCCTGCTGTGTCATCATTTGAACTAAAAGTATGAGGAGCACCAAATTGATGACCCATTTCATGTGCTACGAAATCCACATCATAAGCATCACCTACTGGCGATGAACTACCAGTAATTCCTCTTGCTTTTTGAGAACTATTACAAACTACACCAAGACCTGCAACTCCTCCACCTCCGGTACTAACAGTATGACCAATGTCAAAATTAGCTGAACCTATAGTGTTGGTAATTACTGTTTGACTTTGAGCAAGTAGATTACTTGCATTTAAATTATCAAAAGAATCTGTATCGATAAAAATAATTAAATCATTATTTGAAACAAAATTCATTCTCAGAGATAAATCTCTTTCATAAATACCATTAACACGTGTCATGGTAACATTCATAGCAGCCAAAACAGCGGCCTTTTTTGCTTCAGTTGTACCAGTACTCACTCCAGCTGCATTAACATGAAACGAAGCATACTCTACTGTACACGCCATAGCTAATCTGTACTGTCTAAATCTACTATCACTTGCTAACGGTTCATTAGTAAATTGTGATCTGTTTTGAGCCACAATTGCTTCAGGGTCTTCTTCTACTTTACATCCAAAAGTTCTTACAGATTGCAGATTTTTTTTATTGTAAACAATGTAATTGTTTAAATCTTTTGTGTAGGTATCAATGTAATAAGTTCCTTCATCACCTGATAAAGACATAACATGTAATCCAAAAATCGTAACACTAAATCTTAATTTTACCGCAGGATTATCAATACCTATAGCCGAATAAGATTTAATATCAGGATATCTGTCCGCTAGGCCTTTTTCCATGATTGGAGCTTCATAAACTCTGAATTTTGACAATTCACCTTTAGAGTTTGGAAAATCTAACACTACATTTGAAAAAACATTGTCAGTATCTAAAGGAGCGCCAACTAAAGAGCGCTTGAAAGCTTCAAAATTCAAATTCATAATTTGATACGAAAATGGAGTTGAAGCACGTTCCATTTTTTCTAAATCTCCTAACTTTTCGTCAGAAGTAATAGTCCACAATTTATTTTGAGCAAAAGAAAATCCCGATGCTAAAATAAATAATGAAAAAATAAGTATTTTTCTAGTCATTTTATAGAAATTTGGTTAAATAATTCGCAAATATAATTAATTGTTTTTTTTATTTCAATGATTACGTGGAAAATACATGTAATTAAAAGGGATTTCTTTCATTCTCTAATCATAAATAGTATTTTTGTAAAAAAAATATTTTGAAAGTCTTCAACTCCATATATTCTTTTGTTAGCTCTAAGAAAACAATTATCACAATTGGTACATTTGACGGGGTTCATTTAGGTCATCAATCTATCTTGAAAAAAATTACCTCGGATAACAAAAAAGAATACACTAGTGTGCTACTTACTTTTTTTCCTCATCCTAGAATTGCATTACAACAAGACAATGAAATTAAGCTACTTAGCACTATTAAAGAAAAAACTAAACTCCTTGAATATTTTCAATTAGAGAATTTAATCATTCATCCTTTTGATAAAAATTTTTCAGAATTAAACCCAGAAGAATTTGTATCAGAGGTACTTGTAAAACAATTGAATGTTTACAAAATTGTTATTGGTTATGATCATAGATTTGGGAAAAACAGAGCTGCTGATATTCATGACTTAATTGCCTTTGGGAAAAAATACGGTTTTGAAGTGGAACAAATTAACGCTAAAGAAATTAATGAAATTGCTGTAAGTTCCACAAAAATTAGAAAAGCTTTAATGGATGGAAATATTAAATTAGCAAACAAATATCTTGGTTATCCATTTATTATAACTGGTTTCGTTGTTAACGGAAAAAAATTAGGAAGAACATTAGGATTTCCAACAGCCAATATTAAAATTGAAGAAAACTACAAATTATTGCCTAAAAATGGGGTTTATTTAGCCAAAAGTAAAATAGAAAACATTGAATATTTTGGCATGATGAATATTGGAAATAACCCCACAATAGGCGAAAACAAGCAATCGGTTGAAATTCATTTTTTTAATCTTAACGAAGACCTCTACAACAAAGAAATACAAATTTCTATATTAGAGCATATAAGAGAGGAAAAAAAATTCAATACTTTAGACGAACTTAAGGACCAACTTGGAAAAGATAAAATTTTCTCGCTCAATTACATAAAAAATGAACACTCTTTTTAGGGCAATTGACAACAGTCCGTTAATAATTTTTCGAATTTTTTTCGGATTATTAATTACATGTGAAAGTTTTGGAGCTATTCTTATGGGATGGGTAAAAGTTGTTTTTATTGATCCTGAATTTACCTTTACTTTTATTGGATTTGAATGGCTGCAACCTTTGCCAGGATGGGGAATGTATTATTACTTCATTTTAAAAGGAGTTTTAGGCATAAGCATCATGCTGGGTTATTATTACCGAATTTCCATAATATTGTATACCATTCTTTGGGCGGGGGTTTATTTGATGCAAAAATCATATTATAACAATCATTATTACTTATTACTTTTAATTAGTTTTTTAATGATTTTTCTCCCTGCTAATCGTTACGCCTCACTAGATGTTAAACAGCGTAGGGTAAATCAAGAACAAACCATGCCTAATTGGATTAGTTTACTTTTTATTTTTCAAATGTTCATTGTTTACTTTTATGCTTCTGTAGCTAAATTATACCCAGATTGGCTAAACGGAACATTTACAAAAATGTTACTAGCTGGAACTACCTCTCGACCATTGTTCTTAGAAATCTTTGCTCAAAAATGGTTTTACATGTTTGTTGCTTATGCAGGAATTCTCTTTGATTTGTTAATTGTTCCACTTATGCTCATTAAAAAAACAAGAACAATAGCGCTTATTGCTTCAATCCTATTTCATGTATTTAATGCGCTAACGCTGCAAATAGGTATTTTCCCGTTTTTTGCTCTAACATTTGTATTATTCTTTTATGAGCCCGAAACCATCAGAAAAATATTTCTAAGGAATAAACATCAATTTATAACCTCTGATTCAAAATCCAATTATTACGGTAAAAGGCTGGTCTACTACTTAATTATACCTTATGTAATAATTCAGACGATACTGCCCTTACGACATCATTTTATTGAAGGTGATGTGCTTTGGACCGAAGAAGGTCATCGACTGAGCTGGCGTATGATGTTACGAAAAAGAGATGGGTTTATTTCAATTAAAATCAAAAATTTAAAAACTGGAATTGTAACCTTTTATGATTACAACAAAAACTTAAGTAGCAAACAGGCTCGGAATTTAGCAACAAAACCCGATTTTATTTGGCAATACTGTCAACGCATAAAAAAGGAATATCAAAATGAAAAAATTGCTATTTATATTGATTGCAAAAACAGCATCAATAATAAAGAATACAGAACTTTTATTGATCCTAATTTTGACATGGCTAAAGCCGAATGGAGTCATTTTAAACACAACGAATGGATTGTACTTTATTAGGAAAAGATAAAAATATTGATTGATGTTTTTTATAAGTCTTATATGGGATATGTATGGGATGTGTACGGGATATGTATGAGATAAGCATTAAACATTATAGTATATAAAAACAAAAAAAATCCCGATTTTCATCGGGATTCGTTTTATTTACTCATTTCTGTAAAATACTTATAGAATAACGGAATAGTTTCAATACCTTTTAAGTAATTGAAAACTCCAAAATGTTCATTTGGTGAGTGAATCGCGTCGCTATCCAAACCAAAGCCCATTAAAATAGTTTTACTCTTTAATTCCTTCTCAAACAACGCCACAATTGGAATACTTCCACCTGAACGAACTGGAATTGCAGGAACACCAAAAGTTTCAGTATATGCTTTATTAGCCGCTTGATATCCTATACTATCAATTGGAGTAACATAACCTTGTCCGCCATGATGCGGTTTTACTACCACTTTAACGGATTTAGGCGCTATACTTTCAAAATGTTTTTTGAATAATTCTGTAATTTCTTCCCAATCTTGATTTGGCACCAAACGCATTGAAATTTTTGCATACGCCTTACTTGCAATAACCGTTTTAGCTCCTTCTCCTGTGTAACCACCCCAAATTCCGTTTACATCTAAAGTAGGACGAATTGAATTTCTTTCATTGGTAACATAACCTGCCTCTCCGTGAATGTCTTCAATATCTAAAGCTTTTTTATATTTCTCTAACGAGAACGGTGCTTTGGCCATTTCCGCTCTTTCTGCAGCAGATAATTCTTCTACTTTATCATAAAAACCAGGGATAGTTATGTGATTATTTTCATCATGTAAAGAAGCTATCATCTTAGCTAAAATATTAATTGGATTAGCAACAGCTCCACCATACAATCCTGAATGTAAATCTCTGTTTGGCCCCGTAACTTCAACCTCAACATAGCTCAAACCTCTTAAACCAGTGGTAATAGAGGGTTGCTGATTGGAAATCATTCCTGTATCTGAAATTAATATAACATCATTGGCTAATTTTTCTTGGTTACGCTCTACAAACCAACCTAAGCTTTTAGAACCTACTTCTTCTTCCCCTTCTATCATGAATTTAACATTACATGGCAAGCAATTATTTTGAATCATATATTCAAATGCTTTGACATGCATGTACATTTGACCTTTGTCATCGCAAGCACCACGTGCAAAAATAGCTCCCTCTGGATGAATTTCTGTTGTTTTAATTACGGGCTCAAAAGGTGGTGAAGTCCATAAATCGATTGGATCAGGTGGTTGCACATCGTAGTGACCATAAACCAAAACCGTTGGTAAATTTTTATCGATGATTTTCTCTCCGTAAACAATAGGATATCCTGGTGTTTCACAAAGCTCGACAAAATCGCAACCTGCTTTTTCTAAACTTGCCTTAACTGCTTCTGCTGTTAATACAACATCATGAGCATAAGCACTATCTGCACTTACTGATGGTATTTTTAAAAGTTCGATTAATTCATTTAAAAAACGCTCTTTATTTTCTTGAACGTATTGTTTTATATTGTCCATTTTAATTATTTGATTATGCTCAAAAATACAAAAAATGTTCATACCAAAATATATAAAAAAAGTTAATTAATATCTAGATTGAAATTTCAATTTGATACATTTGTTATCCACTTAATAATACAAAACTTAAACTTTTGAAAGCAGATAAAAAACATTTGACTAAAAATGAAATCCAATCAAAATTGGAATTTTATTGTGCTTATCAAGAGCGTTGTTACAAAGAAGTAGAAGAAAAATTATACTCTTTTTCGATCAATTTAGCGGAAAAAGAAGCCATTTTAAGCCATCTCATCGAACACAATTTCATCAACGAAGAACGTTTCGCCCAAAGTTTCGTCCGTGGAAAACACAATTATAAGTTTTGGGGTAAAAACCGCATTGTAAACGAATTAAAATTCCGAAATATCTCATCGCGTATCATCACAATTGCCTTAAAAGAAATTCCTGAAGAAACCTATTTAGAAAATTTCCACCTATTGGCCGAAAAACATTGGAACAGCATCACCGAACGAAAAGGCCAAAAGAAGAACAAAAAATTCGTGGATTTCTTACTTCGTAAAGGCTATGAAACAAGTTTGATTTATGATAAGTTGAAAGAGTTGGAAGTTGAGAGTTAGGAGTTATTACACCGAAATTTTAAAAAAACTATAAAGTTCTTTGTAAAACTTAGCGAAACTTTAAACCGCAGATTCGCAGATTTTGCATGATGCAGCACGAAGATTTTTTGAAGTGGATTGTGTTGAAAAGAGACGAACAGAGGTGTTTTGCTTTTTTGATTTAAAGGGTATTAAAGTGAATTGTTTATACAAGAAATTGTCCCCTTGAGGGGACTTTAGGGGTGTAGTGATGCTGATTTTACCACAGATTTTAAAAATTCACTTTGCGTGACTTTGCGAAAAAACTTTGCGTGGCTTTGCGTTAAAACATTTGTGTAAACTTTAAACCGCAGATTCTCAGATTTTAAAAATTTACTTTGCGCTGCTTTGTATAAAACTTTGTACTACTTTGTGTGACAATAAAACCGTACTTTTGCAAAAAAATAATCCATGTTAGAAGATAAAAATCAAAGCAGAACGAGTTTGTCTGAATTAGGTGAATTTGGCTTAATCGAACACTTAACTAAAAACTTCACTATCCATCAAGAATCAACACTTAAAAGCATAGGTGACGATGCTGCAGTATTGAACTTTGGAGATAAAAAAGCAGTAATTTCTACTGATTTATTAGTAGAAGGTGTTCATTTTGATTTGGCTTACATGCCGTTAAAACACTTAGGATACAAAGCGGTTGTTGCGAATCTATCTGATATATGTGCCATGAATGCTACTCCAACTCAAATCACGGTTTCGGTAGCGGTTTCGAATCGTTTCCCTTTAGAAGCTTTGGAAGAATTGTTTGAAGGTATAACGCTGGCTTCTAAAATTTACAATGTAGATGTAATTGGTGGCGATACGACTTCTTCGCAAAAAGGATTAATCATTAGCATTACAGCTATTGGTGAAGCACATCTAGAAGACATCGTGTACCGAAATGGCGCAAAAGAAAACGATTTATTAGTAGTTTCGGGAGATATTGGTGCGGCTTATATGGGATTACAAGTTTTGGAACGCGAAAAACAAGTGTTTCAAGTGAATCCAAACAACCAACCGGTTTTAGACGATTACACATATTTAATCGAACGTCAATTAAAACCAGAAGCTAGAACTGATATCAAAGAACTTTTAGAAAAATTAGAAGTTAAACCAACGTCAATGATTGATATTTCTGATGGTTTATCGTCGGAGATTTTACATTTGTGCAAACAAAGTAATGTAGGTTGTAATTTATACGAAGAGAAAATCCCGGTTGATCCACAATTAATTAATGTATGTGAAGAATTCAATTTAGACATCACAACCGTAGCATTAAGTGGTGGAGAAGATTACGAATTACTTTTCACTATTAAAATGGAAGATTTTGATAAAATCAAAGGCAATCCAAATTTTACGGTAATCGGACACATGGTTGCGGCTACCGAAGGAAATCACTTAATCACAAGAGCCAATACAAAGATTGCATTGAAAGCTAGAGGTTGGAATGCTTTGAGTGAATAAAAAACAGAACCGAATTAACTCAAACGTCTCTTCGAGTGATTTTATAAAGGAAAAATGCTAATTTTTACTTTGTAAAATTGTATCGAGAACTGTAGCAACGATTTGTTTTCATTAGTTCTCGATACATTTTTCAAAAAATAGCTAAGGCAATTTTATGAAAAACACTCGAAATGACGCTGGTGAAAAACCGAGAGTTCTGAAAATATAAAAACCCCGAATTTCAAATGAAATTCGGGGATTACTTTTTACTTTGAGCTTTTTACTTTTTACTTCTCGACTACATTTTCATCAACCAGTTTCGCATTGAAACTTCGTTGTTAATAATATCACGTAATTCTGAAATTTTAACTCTATCTTGTTGCATTGAATCTCTGTGACGGATGGTTACCGTTTCATCTTCTAATGTTTGATGATCTACTGTGATACAAAATGGTGTTCCTAAAGCATCTTGTCTTCTATAACGTCTTCCAACAGCGTCTTTTTCGTCATACGCTACGTTGAAATCCCATTTTAAATCATCGATAATTTTACGTGCTACTTCTGGTAAACCATCTTTTTTAACCAATGGTAAAACAGCAGCTTTTGTTGGTGCTAAAACTGAAGGCAAACGTAAAACTGTTCTTGTTGAACCATCTTCTAACACTTCTTCTTGTAATGATTTTGAGAAAACCGCTA
>JAHRWO010000335.1 GCA_019105125.1 Flavobacterium sp. | reverse complement strand
TGTAAAATTTTAAATGGAGTTCTTAATATTCAACTGTTAATAACTTCAAAATTTTGTTAATAAGGCAAAAAAAAACCGAAACTTTGGGCTTCGGATTTTTTATAATTTGAAAACTAGTGACTATTCTTTGTATTCACCCATCTTACTGTATTTGTCCATACGTTTTGCCACTAATTCAGTTGTTGATAAATCTTTTAATTCGTTATATGCTTTTGTAACATATTCCGCAACCGATTTAAAAGTAGTTTCTTTGTCATAGTGAGCGCCACCAAGTGGTTCTGGAATGATATCGTCTATTAACTTTTGTTTTTTCATATCGAAAGAAGTTAATTTCAATGCTTCAGCTGCTTGCTCTTTGTATTCCCAACTTCTCCATAAGATTGACGAACAAGATTCTGGAGAAATAACAGAATACCACGTATTTTCTAACATGTAAACCCTATCTCCTACTCCAATTCCTAATGCTCCTCCTGATGCTCCTTCTCCAATGATAATTGAAATAATTGGAGTTTTTAAACGAGCCATTTCGAAAATGTTTCTTGCAATTGCTTCTCCTTGTCCTCTTTCTTCTGCTTCTAAACCTGGATAGGCACCTGGTGTGTCGATTAACGTAAGTACAGGAATATTAAATTTCTCTGCCATTTTCATCAAACGAAGTGCTTTTCTATATCCTTCTGGATTAGCCATCCCGAAGTTTCTGTATTGGCGCATTTTGGTATTAATTCCTTTTTGCTGCCCTATGATCATAAACGATTGTCCGTTGATTTGACCTAAACCTCCAACCATGGCTTTATCATCTTTAAAATTTCTGTCGCCAAAAAGTTCTAAAAAAGTACCATTGGTAATATTCGTGATATGTTCTAATGTATAAGGACGATTTGGATGACGTGATAATTGTACACGTTGCCATGCGGTAAGGTTTTTGTATATTTTTTTCTTAGTTTCTTCTAATTTCTTCTCAATTTGCTTGCAAGTATTAGAAACATCAACATCTGATTCTTGACCAATAATTTGACATTTATCTAATTGGTCTTCAAGCTCTTTAATTGGTAATTCAAAATCTAAATATTCCATAATCGGTTTATTAGGGTTTGTGTTTGTTGTTACAAAGATAAAATTTTCAATTAACTTTAATAAATTAATCGGGAATAAGTTGTTTCTTTTTCTTGCTTTTCACAATTCCGTTAGCAATAACTGTAATGAGAATCAACAATGCTCCTACATAAAATAAAGGAGTCATTTCTTCGGTATCATCAAAAATTAAGAGAGCTAAAATGATTCCGTAAATAGGTTCTAGATTGATTGTTAACATAACAGTAAATGGACTTAAAAACTTCATTACTTTCACCGATGCCGAAAAAGCATAAGCTGTACAAATAGAAGATAACAAAAACAACCAAATCAAATCATTTATTGAAAGTGCAAAAAAAGCAGGTGTAAAACTTCCAGCAAAAAATAAATAGATACTGATAAAGAAAACACCGCTAGATAATTCGTAAAGGGAAATAATATTAGGATTGTATTCTTTAGCATATTTCCCGTTAATAACCGAAAACAAAGCGGAAAGAAATGCAGAGGTCACTGCTAAGTAAATACCTGTTGTATATTTTGTTTCTACATTAAAGATAATTCCCAAACCGATTACAACAATTACCCCAAAAAGCAATTCGTACCAAATGACTTTTCTTTTGTAAAAGATAGGTTCTAAAATTGAGGCAAAAAAAGCACCTGTTGACAAACAAGCTAGAGTTATAGATACATTAGAAACTTTAATAGCTTGATAAAATGTAAGCCAATGAGCAGCAATTATAATACCTGAAACTATAAATCCAATAGTTACATTAAAAGGCACTTTTACTTTTTCTTTAGTTAAAATTACCACGAAAGTCATAATTGCCGATGCAAAAAGCATTCGATACCAAACTAAATCTAAGGCTTCTAACGAAATTAGCTTCCCTAAAATAGCAGTAAATCCCCAAATAAATACAATTACATGAAGATGTAAGTAACTTTTTAGATTATCGTTTTGCATTGCGAAGTAAGTAAACTGCTAATATTCCGAAAACAAGATTAGGGAACCAAACGGCAATAAAAGGAGGAATACTCGATTTTTCTGCTAATGTTCCAAAAACTTTATCAAAAAAGATAAAGGTAAAAGCAATAACGATACCAATGGCCAAGTTAATTCCCATTCCGCCTCTTCGTTTCATAGAAGAAACAGATACGGCGATAATAGTTAAGATGAAAGCCGAAATAGGTAAACTAAACTTCTTGTAGAACACCACTAAATAGGTATTGATATTTCCATTACCTCTAGCTCGTTCTTTGTTGATGAAAGCATTTAATTCGCCAATAGTCATAGTCTCCGCCACATAAATTACCGGAGTTAAATCGTCTGGTTCAAAATTATAAAATACATCAATTTTATCTAACGATTGTATGGAATCGTCGTTAGGACCAACTATTCGCTTGTTGTAACTATATAATGTATAATTTTTAGTTTTTTCATTGTAGCGTATTCTACTTGCTGTAACCTTTTCAATCAATGAATTGTCACGAAACTTCTCGTAGGTAAAATTAAACCCTGTTTGAGACAAATAATTGTAATTACTCACATAAATATTTTCTTCTAAATTACCTTCTTTCTTAATTTGTCTGAAAATATCAGAAGTTTCTCGGGTTTGTGAATTTCCTTTTAGATTTTGATAACGAAAATCATTAAATCCTTTACTGGCTTTAGGCACAAAAAAGAAACCCATTAACAAGGCAAAAATGGAAACAATAACAGCTCCATACATAAAAGGTCGAAGAAATCTACCAAAAGAAATTCCCGAACTCAAAATGGCTATAATCTCTGTATTATTTGCTAGCTTTGAGGTAAACCAAATAATCGATAAGAATAAAAAGATAGGAAATAATAGATTCGCAAAATAAATTGTAAAATCACCATAGTAAATTAAGATGTCTTTAAGAGGAATCTTCTTCTCAATCATCTTATTCACCTTTTCCGAAACGTCAATTGTGATTCCAATTGGAATAAACATAATCAACATCACCGAAAAAGTGACCAAATAGCGTTTTAAAATGTATTTATCTATTATTTTCATTCTAAATTTAAGAATTTAGAAGTTAGAATTTAGAATAATCAATGTTTTAATAAACGATTACTTTCTAAATTCTAAATTCTGATTTCTGACTTTATAAACGTTGACTCATTTGAATCACCATTTTATCTTTCCATTCTCTGAACGTTCCGGCTAAAATTTGTCTTCTAGCTTCGCGAACCAACCACATGTAGAATCCTAAATTGTGAATCGTAGCAATTTGTTTTCCTAAGAATTCATTTGCAGCAAACAAGTGTCTTAAATACGCTTTTGAATATTCGGTATCAACCCAAGTGTGACCCATTTCGTCGATAGGCGAAAAATCAGCTTCCCACTTTTTATTTTTAATGTTAATCGAACCGTGAGCGGTGAATAACATTCCGTTTCTGGCGTTACGTGTTGGCATTACGCAATCAAACATATCAATACCTAACGCGATATTCTCTAAAATATTGATTGGGGTTCCTACTCCCATTAAATATCTTGGTTTATCTTCTGGAAGAATAGCAGTAACTACTTCGGTCATTGCGTACATTTCTTCTGCTGGCTCCCCTACTGATAATCCACCAATTGCATTTCCTTGAGCGCCCACATTAGCTATATATTCTGCTGATTGTGCTCTTAAATCTTTATACGTACTTCCTTGAACAATTGGGAAAAACGTTTGTTCGTAACCATATTTAAATGGTACTTTATCTAAATGTGTAATACAACGATCTAACCAACGGTGCGTCATGTGCATCGAACGTTTTGCATAGCGATAATCACATGGATACGGCGTACATTCGTCGAAAGCCATAATGATATCAGCACCAATAGTTCTTTGAATTTCCATTACATTTTCTGGCGAAAAGAAATGATACGAACCATCAATATGCGATTTGAATTTTACACCTTCTTCTTTAATCTTTCTTCTTCCCGATAACGAATATACTTGATAACCACCTGAATCAGTTAAGATATTTCTATCCCAATTCATGAATTTATGCAAACCTCCAGCCGCTTCTAAAATTTTGGTTTGAGGTCTTAAATATAAATGATAGGTATTCCCTAAAATAATATCAGGGTTAATATCTTGTTTTAACTCGCGTTGGTGTACTCCTTTTACCGAAGCAACTGTTCCTACAGGCATAAAAATAGGTGTTTCAATAACACCGTGATCGGTAGTTATTTTTCCTGCTCTGGCTTTACTTTTTGGGTCTTTTGTAATTAAATCAAACTTCATATGGTGCTTTTACG
Organism: Flavobacterium sp.; assembly: GCA_019105125.1. Classification (GTDB taxonomy): domain Bacteria; phylum Bacteroidota; class Bacteroidia; order Flavobacteriales; family Flavobacteriaceae; genus Flavobacterium. The sequence goes on along the minus strand of JAHRWO010000335.1, from coordinate 559 downwards.
AACGGCAAAGATAATTTATTTTAGAATTTAGAAATTGGAATTTAGAATTATTTATGATAAGACAATACATTGGCACGCGGATTAAACTGATTCGCTAATGCGAAACGCGGATTATAACTGATTTTTAATTTGAGAAAACTTTATGGTTTTGCGAGCAAAAAAACTATATATTCAAAAAAATAAATCCGTAATTTTCAGCGTTGCGAAGCATTAGCGTCATCCGCGTTCTATTACTTTCACTCATTACAAATCAATTCTTAATAACTTCTAACAAAATGATTTGTAGCACCAAAAAATTAGAATTACTTTTACGCCATTAATAAATACATGTAATAAAATGTCTAACACGCAACAACTACAAGATTTTACAACACAAGTTCGAAGAGATATTCTTCGTATGGTCCATGCCGTAAATTCGGGTCACCCAGGAGGTTCTTTGGGATGTGCTGAATTTTTGGTTACCCTTTACCAAGACGTTATGAAACGTAACGAAGGTTTTGATATGAACGGAATTAATGAAGATATTTTCTTCTTATCAAACGGTCATATTTCTCCTGTT
>JAHRWO010000332.1 GCA_019105125.1 Flavobacterium sp. | reverse complement strand
CGCTCGAATACCCACTGCACCGGCAATTAACTATACCGCGTGTTAGCCGTTCGGTGTTCATTTTTTCAGTCATTTTTCTTTCAATTTGCTACTTCGTTTCGGTCTGCCGTGCGTTGGAACAGACACACTCTTTGACAAGCTTTGGTTTTAGCGTTGGCTCGTGGGGCTTGGCAATGTGTGTGGCTGTGAAGCGTTGGCTTACAAAGATTCAATAAACTCTTTCACGTTATCCCAAGTCCACTCTTTGCATACTACACCATATAAATTAACAGGTTTGTCAGCAGATGTTGCTTCTTTAATATAAATACCTCGCATTTTAATTTTTTCCTCCTTAGCACAGTCAATTTCCCACAATTGACCACTTGCTTTTTTTGTATTCTTTGATACTAATGCAATAAACCCATCACAACCTTTAATTTTGGTTCTGCAATTTGTTTTCCATTTTTCATCCCAAGGTTCTTTTACTGACATATCAACAAAGTCATAAGGAACATTCTTGTTTTTTGCTTGTCCTGTAAACAGGATTTTTGTTGTCTCGTCTTCAATAGCGAATGCAACAAATACTCTTTTGTTAGCCATAATTGATAAATGTTTTTGTTTTAGTTATTGGATTAAGGTGAATTATTTTTTTATTCAAACTAGAAGCAAACGAGACAATATCAGCAGTGCCGCCTAAACCTTTTGCTGGCAGATTATCCCATATAGCGAAAAGTATATCAGAATTTGAAACCACTGTTTTACCAGCCTCAAAAAAGGCATTTTCAGAAGGTTTTTTAAAGTTCAATTTAATTGTATTTTTAGAACGACTTAATAGGTTTTTATAAAGAGCCAACCCATTACTGTCAAAAGTTGTTTCATAATTTAAACATGGCACAACAGCAGTTAATGGAATTTCATTTGCTAAAACAATTGCAGCAAATATTTGGTCTGCACCAATCGCTAAGCAAGAAAAAGCTTCGTTGACATTTAATTGATTAATTTCAATAAAAAGCTCATGCTTTAACCAGTCGATAACCGCAATATTTAGATTTTGATGCCCTGTAATACCGATTCTCATAATTTACCATCTTTTGTTAATTGCCAGTAATATTTACCCAAAGGTGTTAAAGCACAGGTTTTAGAATTAATAGCTGCAAAATACATGTGCTCCTCGCCAACAGGATTTAACAAACTTGCACGATTATATTTTTGCAAATCAGCAAATATTTTTTCATTATCATGACCTTTGGGTTCAGCTTCTGGTTCAAATGTTGGGTCTAATTGGAATTCGTCAGTTGCTAATTTAAAATATGAAGGAAGTCTGCGTAAAACTTCAAGAGCAACAATTGGTTTACTTCTTCTTAAAGGAATCATTTTAGAAACATATGATTTAAAAATGGGACGCTGTTCCCATGCACCAAGTAATTTATCGGCAAATGAATATATGCTTGCAACTGTAATCAGACCTATTGTATCACCAGCTCCACCATCCAACGCATCACAAACAATTTTTGTAAAAACTCCACCAGTTAAACTATCCTTTGAAACTTGTGTGTGATGACTTGAAGCTAAAACAGAAACGCCTTCCCTTAAAGTTGAGATGTTTTTTATAAATGTTGAATTACCCACAGCTCCACTAAAACAACAATCTAAAATTATTACGACTTCTTTAGCTTTAGCTTTGTTAGCCATTTCCATTAAAAAATCTAATTCTAAGCCTTCGTTAAACGTTTTTGCATCTTGAGTAACCAAACATGCTCTGCTTGTATCTGTAGGTTCTGAGCCATGCCCAGAAAAGTAAAACAAGGCAACATCACTATCAAAAGAGAATAAGTCAATAACATTTTCCTTTAATGTTGGAATATCTATTGTGATTTCTGAGGAAATAAGCTTTTTACAAGTAAAATTTGGCGAATCATCATAATCTCTTGATAGTGAATTATACATTCTATTTGCATCAGGTATGCAACCATCTAAAGAACCAAAGGAATAATCATTAATTCCAACAATAAGTGCTTTTCTCATAATGTAAAAATATTAACGTTTCGATTTTCCATAATTAGCCCTGTATTTAACCATGAATCGAATTGAGAATAAGAAAATTCGCTTTCAATTACCCATAACTTATCTTCATTGGTGTCTTTCACAGGTAACTTTTTTATAAATGGGTATAGTACTAGATATTCAGAGCCTTTAAATGATTTAGGTGGAGTACTTTCTTTAGATACTGGAATTATGGCACATTTATTAGTGTTTCCATCAACATAACCTAGTTCCCATGGTATCCATTTAGACATTGTCGCATTTGTTGAAATAGCAAGTAGCAGTGTTTTGGAATTTTTCATTCTTTCTCTAACGAGAGTTGCAGATTCTTTAGTAACATTTGCCCTGTCAAGATGTGGATCAACTATCCAATCAACATAAACTGAAAATCCAAAATCTGTCAATTCTTGATATAAACCTTGAACTTCTGCCTTATCTAAAAAGCTATGAGATAAAAAAATATCAAATTTCGTTGTTAATGGAACATTACGAGCACTAAACATTTTGCTTTCAAACAATCTCTGCTTTGTTGATGCAAGGTTTTTCAAGTATGTACTGCTATATATCCCCATATTATATTTTCTTAATTACGTTTGCCAAATTATCCCACGACCATGTAATTATCTTTTTCCCTTTTAATTCGGGTGGGATTGCTCCTTGGTCGTTTTTCTTAATATGCATTCCAATAACTGGAATACCTTCTTCTTTTGCACATTTAATTTCCCATCTTGCTCCGCCCGAATGCCAAGTGTTTTTGCTCAAAAGAACTATCATCCCATTACAAGATTTTATTTTGGCACGACACTTTTGTTTCCATGTTTTTTCGTCCCACGGTTGTTTAACTGACATATCAACGAAAGAAAATGGCGACCTTTCATTTTTCGCCTGTGCAACTAAATGATTTCTGTATTGCTCGTCCTCATAAGCAAAACTGATAAAGATACGTTTCTTTACTTCTTTGCCTGAATCTTCTTCATCTTCAAAAAGAGCTTTAAGAAGAAGAGCAACTGCACCCGCTCCAATTAATACTGGCCACATAATCTATTTATGATTTTTATTTTCATACAATCTTTTACCCTTTTTTATATTCAACACTCGGCTCTGCTGCCATACTTAAACTTTCTTCCGCTTCTTTTACTGTTACCTGCCCATTCATTAACATTGGCAACAACCAATCTCGAAGTTCTGTTAGTTGTTGGTTTTGTATAGCATTAGTTAATACTTGTTTATAAATATTATCAAATGCAACTTTAGATTTTTCAAGTAAGTGAATCGGTGGAATTGCAATATTCAAATCTTTAATATATTCCGTCTTGAGATTTTTAAAAATACTACCAGAACCCATGTTTATTATTTTGCTTCTGAAATTCTCAAAATAAAACAACATAAATTCATTATACAGACCATTTTTATATGAATCTACAATCAACCAACCATCATGCACACATGCCCTAATTTGAACAATTTTGGGTATTCCAGGCGAAGCACTATTTGATAGTATCAAAGTGCCAGGTTGTAATTCACGACTAGATTTCACGCCTTCTTCTTTTATATATTCTTTTGTGCCTATAATAAACCAATGGTTAATTGCAGTAGCATCGGATATTTTAATCCAAGGACAACCTGATTCTGCCATATAATCATCAATTGGTCTAGGCGATGCCCCACGAACAATTCGTAATGTATCATTTAACTTTTTCACAACCCACCCCTCAGGAATTTCCCTTTTCAATTCGGCATTATACACCATTTTACCGCCTGATGATTTGTAGGGTTTGCTTTGCTCGTTTGGGAAATCGAACTGCACAAACCAATAATCGTAGAGCGTTTTTGCCATGGTTTCCAACTCTCGGTTAATGCGGTTGTTGAGTTCTATTTTGTTGTCTAGGTCGGAAAGGACTTTAGCTATTTTTGCTTGCGTTGAAAGTTTAGGTAAATATAAAGGGGTTGATTTAATGCAATCTAAAACTAATGTACACCTTTGTCCACTACCGCCAGCATTGTTTTCAAAATATCTTTTAGCTTGTTTGGTGTTTAGCCAATAGTGTAAAAATTGTCCATTAAGTTTATCGTTGTCTGGAGTAATTAGGGCTAAATGATAACCTAATACAACATCTTCAAAATCTTCTGAAATATAGGTTGAAACACCAATATCATTTGGAGTTTCACTATCTTTTGTAATAGCAACTTGTCCTTTTTTTAAAATGAATTTTTCATATTCATTTTCATTGCAGGAAGCAAGCATAAAACTTTTAGACTTCTCATTGTTGATGAATGAATTTTTATAAACATCTGTGTAATTGCACAAACGAACAACTCTTTCATTTTCAATAGTTAATTTATCGACATTACTTAATTTAACATCGGCAACAATCCCAAGTTTCTGTTGTTTCCAATTATTCATACCGCAATCCTTTTAAATTATTTTGAATTTCGGTTTCTAAAGTTCTATTTTCTGCAAACAACTTATTGAGATTTGTTTCAAAGCCCTTCATTTTTGCTGTAAAATCTTCAGCTGTAATGTCCACATATTCAATTTTTACATCAAAATATTGCCCAGCACTTAGTGAGTAGTTTTTTTGTTTTATTTCGTCGTAACTTACTACCACCGAAAAATCTTCAAGGGCTTTCTTTTGATTAAATGTGTCAATAATCTGCTGTTCTTCTTTTGCAGTTAAAACCGTTTTTTGGTTTTTACCTTCTTTTATAGTTTCGCCCAAATTGGAAGCATCAATCAACACCACATTGCCTTTGTTGTTTTTATCCATAAATACGATGGAAACATTGGTGCCTGTGGTCGCAAAAATATTACTTGGCATACTTACCACACCAGCTAACATTTTGCTTTCAACTAATTTTTCACGGATTTTTTTATCAATTCCGCTTTGTGCGGTAATAAAACCTGTAGGAACTACAACGGCTGCTTTCCCTTTTTTGCTCAACGAAAAAATAATGTGTTGCAAAAACAGCGAGTAAATCGCCATTTTGTCCTTTGCTTGCTTTGCTATGTTTGGTATTCCTGCAAAAAAACGGTCTTTGTTTTCTTTACAATCCAAATCGTTTCGATAATCTGAAAAGTCGAGTTTGAAAGGCGGATTGGAAACAATAAAATCGAATTTTTCAAGCTCTCCGTTTTCGTTTTTATGGTACGGGTGAGAAATAGTATTACCCTGAATAATGTTTTGAATAGAATGAACCAGATTATTTAAAATCAGATTCAAACGCAACAAACTCGATGATTTTTGGCTAATGTCCTGTGAATAAATGGTGCATTTGTCTTCGCCAATGGCATGGGCAATATTCATCAATAATGTTCCCGAACCAGCCGATGGGTCGTAAACGGTTACATCTTGTTCTGGTTTATTCACCAAAATGGCAGCCATTATTTTTGCCACTGCATGAGGCGTAAAATATTCAGCATATTTGCCACCGCTATTGGTGTTATAGTCCTTTATCAGATATTCAAAAATAGTGGCGTAAAAATCGAATTTCTGGTTAAAAATATGCTCAAAACTTACACCAACCAATTTGTTGATAATTGCTTTGGCAAAAGCATCTCGTTTACTGCCATCGCTAATATATTCGGTAAGTCGGTCGAACAAAACCACTTTTGCACCGCCATCGGTTTTCACCGAGAATATGTCGTTGTTGGTAATAGCAATGTCCATCAAAGTATCGTCAAACAATTTGGCAAAATCGCTTTCATTCTGTCTGCCAAAAAGTTCGGAAATAAAATGCTGTGGTTTCAGCTTTGCGGTATCAGCTCCCAACTGCAAAAGCAACATTTCGTATTCCTCTTCGGAATACGCACTTATTTCTTTTTCCCAGTTTTCGGCGTTCTGTAATTTGCTATCGATTTTCTTTACCTCATAAGCAAACTTGTCGTTCAT
>JAHRWO010000323.1 GCA_019105125.1 Flavobacterium sp. | reverse complement strand
GTGAGTTCGACTTCGGTTTATGGTGATAGTTTTCCAATTGTTGAAATTACGGAAGAAACACAACCAAATCCCGATACCGAAAGTGGCAAACAATTAGTTATTGCCGAAACCCTTTTACAATCAAATCCAAATTTTAAAACTATGGTAATTCGTTTTGGTGGTTTGCTTGGCGATGATCGTCATCCGGTGAAATTTTTGGCAGGAAGAACCAATGTTGAAAATCCAGAGGCGCCTGTGAATATGATTCAAAGGGAAGATTGCATTGGAATTATAGAAAAGACTCTCGACTTCACTAAAGATGACAATTGGGAATGGAACCAAACCTTCAACGCTGTAGCACCTCAGCATCTAACACGCAAAGCATATTATCACAAAAAAGCTGAAATATTCAATTTACCATTGCCTACCTTTGCGGAAGATTCGGAATCGAAAGGTAAAATTATTTCCAGTAAAAAAGTGGAAACTATTTTGGGTTATTCGTTCCTAAAAGAAATTTAGTAATGGCTTATTTTAGCGTATTTCACAATTACATCCAACAGAAGAAAAATGCGATTGGCTTGCCCATTCTAGCATTAATTTGGATTAGCTTTTTCTGGGGAACCACTTGGATTGCTTCCAAAGAAGGTGTGAAACACATGCCTCCAATGCAATTGGTTGCGTTGCGTCAACTTTTTGGTGGATTATTGTATTTGCTCTATTTCTTAATCAAAAAACATCCTTGGCCAAACAAACGGCAATGGCGCACGATTTTGGTTTTGAGCGTCTTGAATTTTATGTTGAGTAATGGTTTAAGTACTTGGGGCGTGAAATACATTTCGAGTGGTTTGGGTGCGATTATTGGCTCGATATTTCCACTTTGGATTGTCATTATCAGTTTGTTTCGTGGTCAAAAAACATCTTGGAAAGCGGTTGTAGGTTTGATTGTAGCTTTTGGCGGAATTTGTGTCATTTTCTACGATTACCTCAACGATTTCTTACAACCTGAATTCCGATTTGGGATTTTACTTTCGGTAATTGCTACGTTTACTTGGGCGTTGTCCTCGATTTATATCAAGGAAAATAAGACGAATTTCAATCCGTATTTTAGTTTGGGATTGCAAATGTTGATTTCAAGTATTGTGATTTCGAGCGTTATTGGATTTAATGGTACTTCAGTTCCGTTGAGTGAAATTCCTGCGATTTCTTGGTGGTCGATTGGGTATTTAGTAGTTTTTGGTTCGGTATTGACGTTTATTGCGTTTATCTATGCTTTGGAAAATTTACCAACCGAAATCAGCAGTTTATACGCTTACATCAACCCGATGGTGGCGTTGTTTTTTGGTTATTTATTGTTTGATGAGCCTTTGACAACTGCGATTATCATTGGAGGAACGATAACGATTATTGGACTTTATATTGTGAATCGAGCGATTAAGAAAAAATAAAAAATCCCACCTATAAAGATGGGATTTGATTTTATTTTGAAGTTGATTACCAAATTTTCACACGTTTCTCAAAAGGTAAATACATACCATTGTGTGGTAAAATATTGAACGCTTTGTAGAATGCTTCTACATTTTGTAACGGCACATAAGCACGATACATTCCTGGTGAATGTGGGTCAGTTTTTACTTGATTTTTAATCGCTTCGTCACGCATTTTACTTCTCCAAATGGTTGCCCAAGAAATGAAGAAACGTTGCTCTGGCGTAAATCCGTCGATTAGACCTGGATTACCATTTTCTTTCAAATAGATTTGTAAACCATCAAATGCTGCGTTAACGCCACCTAAATCTCCTATGTTTTCACCTAAAGTGAATTTTCCATCTACAAAAATTCCAGGTAATGGTTCTAAAGCTGAATATTGATCAGCTAAAGCACTTCCTAAAGTGGTGAATTGTTTTAAATCTTCATCACTCCACCAGTTTACTAAGTTTCCATCAGCGTTATATCTTGAACCTGAATCGTCAAATCCGTGAGAAATTTCGTGACCAATTACGGCTCCGATTCCTCCATAATTTACTGCTTCATCCGCTTTATAATCATAAAAAGGTGGTTGTAAAATTGCTGCTGGGAATACAATTTCATTGTTGGTTGGACTGAAATATGCATTTACCGTTTGAGGCGACATTCCCCATTCTTCTTTATCAACAGGTTTTCCAAGTTTTTCGATGTTTTTCTTGTGGCTCCATTTGGCATACATTCTTGCATTTTCAAAATAGGTTCCACCTTGTTCTGGAGCTTTTACTTGTAATTCTGAGTAATCTTTCCATTTATCAGGATATCCAATTTTTACTCGGAATTTATTCAATTTGATTTTTGCATTTTCCTTTGTAGCTTTGGTCATCCAAGGTAAATTATCAATTCTGTTGTCAAACGCTTTCATCACGTTAGCAATCATGGCTTGAGCTTTTTCTTTCGCTTCTGGTGGGAATTTTTTAGCTACGTAAAGTTTTCCTAAAGCTTCACCTAATCTTCCGTTAACGGTTGCTAAAGCTCTTTCTTCTGCTGGACGTTGTTTTACTGCTCCAGTTAAAGTTTTTCCATAGAAGTCAAAATTCGCATTTTCAATATCTGTTGATAATAAACCTGCCGAACCTCTTAATGCGGTCCAACGCATGTAAGCTTTCCAGTCTTCAACTTGGTTATCTTTTAAAATAGTTTCAACCGTTTGAATGTATTTTGGTTGCGAAACTACCAATGAATCTACTTTTCCAATTCCAACGCTTTGGAAATATGTATCCCATTTAACGGTTGGTGCTAATTTTTGTAAATCAGCAAAACTCATTGGATTATACGTATTTCTTCTGTCTCTTCTTTGAACACGGTCTAAAGTAGCCGTTGACATTTTAGTTTCTAAGGCTAAAATTTTCTTTGCATTCGCATTAGCTGTAGCTTCAGATTCTCCAATGAATTGTAACATTCTCGCTACGTGAGCTACATACTTTTCGCGTTTTTCTTTGTTGTCTGGCGCATCGGAAACGTAATAATCTCTATCTGGTAAACCAAGACTGCCTGTTCCTACATAAATTACATTTTTGTTACTGTTTTTAGCATCAGCTCCAATGTAACTTCCGAAGAAACCTAATCCCATCTCAGGTTCCATTTCGGCTAATAAAGCAACCAATTGATCTGCATTTTGAACTGCGTTAATTTTTGCTAAATACGGTTTCAAAGGTTCAATTCCTTGTTTGTTTCTAGATACCGTATCTAAAACCGATTTGTACAAATTAATCGCTTTTGCTTGGTCGGAATTTGGATCGATAGTTTTGTCGTTAATCGCTTCTTTTAGTATAGCCATTACGTCATTATCTGTATTCTTTCTTAGTTCGTCAAAACTTCCCCAACGCGTTCTGTCTGCTGGGATTTCGGTTTTATCTAACCAAGTTCCGTTTACATAACGATTGAAATCATCTGCGGGATTTACGGATTTGTCCATATATCCTAAATTAATTCCTGACGAAGTTTTAACCTCTTTTTTTTCAGTTATGCTTTGTGTTGAATTACAGCTATGCAAAATTGCTATGGCTGCACAAAAAGCAACTCCTTTTTTAAAATTTGTTTTTATTTCCATATCCAATTTGTTTGTTTCTACAAATATAAATTTTATTCTATTGAATATCGTTTTTATTTACAATTATCACGAATTTGAATTATTTTTGTAAAAAAAATTATGCTTAATTTTCTGGCTCCTTATAAAAAGTTTTTCATCATTTTTGGGATACTTTCGCTAATCATTTATTTGGGAATCTATAGTTTGTTAGCACCCAAAAAAACGTTACCTATTTATTCTCCGAGAGATATCAATCCTGAATTGGTTGACTCTACGATACAGCACATTGGTAATGACCATAAAATTGAAGACTTTGCATTTATCAATCAAAATGGAAAAATAATCACGCATAAAGATTACGAAAATACCATTTATGTGGCCGATTTCTTTTTCACTACTTGCCCAACTATTTGTCCAAAAATGACCGGCAATATGGTTTGGCTACAAAACCAATTAAAAAATAATCCTGAAGTAAAATTGTTGTCTTTCTCCGTTACTCCTGATATTGACACACCTGAAGTTTTAAAAAAATATGCTATAGAAAAAGGAGTTGATGATGCACGTTGGAATTTGGTGACTGGAGACAAAAAGGATATTTATTATTTAGCCAGAAAATCCTATTTAGCCGTAAAAACAGGTAAACCAGAAGAATTGTACGATATGGTACATACTGAAAATTTTATTTTGGTAGATAAAAACAAAAGAATTCGAGGTTTTTACGATGGAACCAATTTGGATCAACCTACGGAAGACCCGAAAACAAAGAACATGAAACAACTTTTAGAAGATATTTTGTGGCTTAGTGAAAACCAATAATGTTAAATTCATGTTTAAATTTACTAATTCTGATAAAAATCAATTTTTGTCCAATTATAATTTTTACTTTTGTATTTTAATTCAATCTAAATAAGGAAATGGAAATTTGTTCTTCTGAACTTAAAATTGGAGAAGTTGCCGAAATAACCTCTATAAATCTAGATGAAATCCCACTAAAGTTATTAGAAATGGGGTGTTTGCCTGGAAATTCCATTACCTTAATTCAAGTTGCACCCTTAGGTGATCCTTTGTACTTTAACGTAAATGATTCGCATGTAGCCATTCGATTAGAAACGGCTAAAGAAATCACGGTTACCAAATTGTAATTCTCATGAGTAAAAATCCTATCAAAGT
>JAHRWO010000218.1 GCA_019105125.1 Flavobacterium sp. | reverse complement strand
CTTTCATCTATTTGTCATCCGAACTTCAAACCGATTAGGATTACAAAATTATTTGAAGGAAAACGGGATTGAAACTATGATTCATTATCCCATTCCACCACACAAGCAAAAAGCTTTGGCGAATTGGAATCAATTGTCGTTTCCTATAACTGAGAAAATTCATGATGAGGTTTTGAGTATTCCATTGAATTCAGGTTTAGAAGCTTCAGAAGTAGAACACATTATCGCTATTTTAAATCATTACTAAATGGGAATTTTAAATCGGTTGAAACAATTTGCTTTTGTAAAGCTTCGTATTTTGAAATATAAAATGTTGTCTTCATGCAATCAAGTTTCAGGACAACCTATAATTTTCCATCCCTTACTTTTAAATGGTTCAGGTAAGATTACCTTTGGTGAAAATGTTCAAATTGGTGTTATAAATTCACCAAACTATTATTCACATTATTCTTATTTTGAAGCAAGGAATTCAGATAGTGAAATTAGTATTGGAAATAACGTATCAATAAATAATCATTGTACAATTGAAGCTCTATCAAAAATCACTATTCTAGATAATGTTTTGATAGGAGTTAATTGTTCAATCTTAGACAACGATGGGCATTCATTAGAAGTTGAAAACAGACTTTTTGGAATACCACAGAAGGCTGAAATAATGATACATAAAAATGTTTTTATAGGGGACAATGTTACCATTTTAAAGGGTGTTACTGTTGGAGAAAATTCGGTTGTGGGAAATGGTTCGGTTGTCACAAAAAGCGTTCCTTCTAATGTGGTTGTTGCTGGTAATCCTGCAAAAATTATAAAAGAAATTAATTGAATTAGATGTCATTTTTTAACCGCCATATTTTGTTGAAAGTATTGTCGCTAAATGCGATTGCAGTTTTTGTTCAATTTATTTTAGGTTTAATTTCTGTAAACGTTGTATCTGTATACTTGGGTTCGAGTGGAATGGCCTTAATGGGAAATTTGAGAAACTTCATTAACATTTTCAAATCGATAAGTACAATTGGTTTAAAAGAAGGTTTTATTAAATTATTTATTGAAAACTCTGAGCAAGTACAACGGGAAAAAATTTTTTCTTCTGTTCTTTCATTTTTTGGACTTATAACCCTATTTTGCTCCATAATCGTCATTGCTTTTGCATCGAAATGGAGTAAAGCAATATTTCAAACAGAACTATACTCTCACTATTTGGTTCTTTTTGGATTATTATTGCCATTTTTTACATTCCAAACTTTTTTGGTTACGTTATTAAATGCCCAACAATTTTTTAAGAAATTAATTGCATTACAACTAATTAGTTCTTTAGTAATCTTTGCTTTAACTACATTTTTTACAATTCAAAATCAATTAGATGGTGCTATATTTACTCTAGTTATTTCAGATTTAATATTATTGATTTGTACTTTGTTCTTTTTTCATAAAAAAGAAGCATACCGATACTTTAATACGTTAAAAAATATTGATTTTTCCTATTTTAAAAGTATCAAGAAATTCCTAATAATGGCTTTAGTAAGCGCAATTCTTGTTCCTCTAACTTCTTTGTTAATACGAAGTTTAATTATTGCTGATATTTCTCTAGATGCTGCAGGAAATTGGGAAGCAGTAAACAGAATTTCAGGATTTTATTTGATGTTTTTTAGTGCGGGTTTATCTATGTATTATCTTCCAAAACTATCAACATTAAACTCACCTCTAGAGTTTAAAAAAGAATTAGGATATTATTTTAAAACTTTAGTTCCTTTATTTGTTTTGGTTCTAGTGCTCGTATTTTTGGCTAAAAATTGGATCCTAGATTATGTGTTAGCTTCTAAATTCCACATGGTAAAATCACTTTTGATTTGGCAATTGCTTGGAGATTTATTTAAAATAATGACATTAGCTTTTGGTTATCAAATACTTGTAAAAACTATGGTGAAGGAATACTTAATTGTTGAGATTACGTTCAATTTTTTGTTTTATGTAGGATCGGTTTTTTTATTAAAATACTTTTCTTTAGAAGGTACAGTTATGGCCTATTTTTATTCAAGTGTAATTACTTTTCTAATCGTTTTGTATTTTTTTAGAAAGGTTTTAAGTACTCCAAATAGTTAAATATTTTTCTGCAATTGTATGGTAATTGTGTTCTTTTAGGATAAAGTTTCTAGCATTTTTCGAAATTTCATCCAACTTGTCCGGATGTTCAATTAAAAATGAGAGCTTTTTAACTAAATAATCCACATTCGGTAGCGCATTGATAGCAACTTCATCCTCTTTTAAGTTGTAATGATTCAAAAATTCAGTTTCGGCTCCAGTAAAAACAACCTTTCCTTTTGCCATAGCTTCTAATGCATTATAGCCTTGATCATATCCATACACTTGGTCGAGTACAATATGTGCTTCATTAAATAGTTTGATATATTGCTGGTAAGGTATATCTCTAGTAACGACAATTTTTATTCTTTCTTTGTATTTTTCTTTTACAATTTTTAATGCTTTTTCAAAATAATGAACTCCTTTTGTAAACGAATTCCCAGTATTAATTCCTAAAAATATACAAATTTGATTTTGAACGGAATTTTTAACATAATCTAATTTCTTAATATTTACAGGATTGGGTATCATCCCTAAAAATTTTGGTTCTTCTTTTAATGGATTTACATAATCTAAATCCGTTGCAATTATTCCGAAACAGTTTTTGACTAAATAATCATGAATCTTTTTATGTCCTTTTGTTGCATACTTGAACATGTAGTTGTATTGTTTTTTTGCCGCCGTAATTTTTTCAAAATAAGGATTCATAATTGAATATCGTTCTTTTTTGGCTAACATGTGAGTCAATGTAAAATAATCAACACCACTGCATAATAGTACTATTTTTTTATTTTGTTTGATGATTTTTTTCAATAAAAAATGTTCAAGTATTTCAGTAGTTTGAATTGGTCTTTCATTAATTAGTTGGACTACATCATACTCTTTAAGTTTGGATAAGTTGAGCCAAAATCTGAAACCTTGCTCAAGGGTAGCTAAATCAAAATTAAAAATTCGATAATAAATCTGTCGGATAATATTCCCAAACTTACTTTTAAAAAAAATAGGACTTATTGAAATGTCTGAAGGATAGTTTTTAAACTCATCTCCATTGTTAATTAGCGTAACCTGATGGCCGTGTGCTAGCAATCCTTCTTTTAATGAATTGTGTAATCTGCTGAATTCGCCAACAAGAAGTATTTTCATTTTCGTTATATTTGTTGCTAATTTAGCTAAAAATGACTTCTTCAAGCAAGAGAAAATTTAATATTTGTCTAATATCTGATCAACTTTCTGATGGAGGAGCGGAACGATGTGCGGCTAATCTTTCCATTTTTTTTGAAGAAAATCATTGTTCCGTAACGCATGTAGTTATTGTTGATAGGATTACTTATAACTATAAAGGACAAGTTTTTAATTTAGGTAAATTGACAAATTCAAATGTGCTTTTTAGAAAATTCAAAAAAGCGTATATTTTGAAAAAGTTTTTGCGTGAAAATAAATTTGATTTCATAATAGATTTTAGATTTAAAAATTCATTTTTACAAGAATGGATATCAACTAAATTTATTTACAATACAAAAACTATTTTTACCATTCATAGTTACGTTTTAGAATGGTATTTTCCAAAAAGTGTTTTTTTTGCTAGATTAATTTATAAAAAAACCAAATTTGTAGCGGTTTCAAATGATATTAGGAATACAATACAATCAAAATATGGTTTTAAAAATGTTACAACGATTTACAATCCAGTCCATTTTGAAGCGATAAACAAACTAAAAGAGGAACCCATTTCAATAGATTATGATTATATAGTGGCCGTTGGAAGACTAGAAAAAATCAAACAATTTGATCTGTTAATTAAAGCGTACCATCAATCAAAATTGCATGAATCTAATGTAAAACTATTAATTTTGGGTGAAGGTCAAGAAAAATCAAATTTAGAACAATTGATTCATTCTTTACAGTTATCTCAAAATATTATGTTGATGGGTTTTGTGGAGAATCCATATCCATACATCAAAAAATCAAAATACCTTGTAATGACAAGTAGAAATGAAGGCTTTCCAATGGTTTTAATTGAAAGTCTAGCTTGTCAAACTCCTGTAATATCCTTTGACATGCCTTCAGGACCGAGTGAAATTATTAAGCACAGAAGTAATGGTATTTTAGTAAAAAATCAAGATAAAGAAATGTTGGTTAGTAGTATGAACGAAATGTACTCTAATACAACTTTGTATACTACATGTAAAGAAAATTCTCTTCAATCGGTTAATGAATTTTCTTTAGAAGGTATTGGTAATCAATGGCTACAATTTTTAAGTGAATAGAAAATATGAATATATCAAAAATTAATATCCCAAAAATAGAAGATGTAAGAGGAAATTTGTCGGTAATTGAGAATGGGATTCTTCCTTTTGAAATTAAGCGTGTTTATTATTTGTATGATGTTCCAGCCGGAGCAGAACGGGGAGGACATTCACACATTGAACAAAATGAGTTTTTAATTGCACTTTCTGGAAGTTTTGATGTGATTTTAAATGATGGAGAAACAGAAGCCACAGTTACTTTAAATAAGCCTTTCGAAGGTCTTTTAATTAAAAATGGAATTTGGAGAGAATTAAAAAATTTTTCTTCTGGAGCTGTTTGTTTGGTTATTGCTTCCGATGTTTTTAAAGAGGAAGATTATATCAGAGATTTTAATCAATTCTTGAAATCGAAGAATAACTAGTAAGTTGTAAACCAATGCGACTTAATTTGTTTTTTATTTGAATTAACAGTACTAAAATAAATCTAGGAGAGTGTAAGATTAATTTTTGTTTTATGTTCAAATTATTTTGATCAATTTCATTATAATATTTTTGAAATAAGCTTGAGTTGTTTTCTAATTTCAACTTTTTACAAACTAAAAACCTTTCAAAATCTAAGTATTTTTTTAACGCTTTGTTATTCGGATTTTCCTTTTCATATCGAGAATAATTTGGGAAAACTTTATTTGAAATTGTTCCATGCATGATTTGATTTTCTGAAAACACTAGGTAATTACATAGTCTTAAATTTGAAAATGCAATCTGAAAATGGAGATTTAATCTAATATTTAAATCTACATCTTCACAAAAATTAATGTTTTCATCGTACAATCCGATTGTATCAAATGTAGATTTTTTAACACAAAACGAACTTGGAACAAATAATACTTTTTGTAAATTCATTTCGAAAAAATCCAATGTTCCACTATAATCTTCAGACAAAAAAAGGCTCGAATTATAAGGTTTGTACTTTTTTCCATTGATGTCTTCAAAATAATTTGTAGCATAAGCATTTGCCTCAGGAAAGTTTTGAATTAAATCATTTATTACTGCTAAATATTCTGGTTCCCAAATATCATCTGCATCTAAAAAAGCAATATAGTCTGAGCTTGAATTCAATATTCCTGTATTTCTCGCTGCTGAAAGACCTTTATTGGTTTTGTGTTCTACTTTTTTTATTCTTTCATCTTTATATTCTAAAATTATTTTGTCACTATTATCAGTAGAACAATCATTTACAATAATAACTTCAAAATCAGTAAAAGTTTGTTGTAAGACTGAATCTAAAGTTTTCTTAATGAAATTTTCTTTATTATATAATGGTATAACTACACTAATTTTTGGCATGTTTACTTTGAAGCTAAAATTACAATTTCATTCGCGCTAAACCCTAGATAGGTATCTCTCTCAAATCGATTTACGATAACATCAAATCCTACTGATTCTAACCTTGTTTTTAGTCCTTCAACTGAGTAAACTCTAACATGATCTTCTTGACCAAAGTGCAATAATCGCTCAGCCTCTGATGTAATCGAATAATCTTCATAGATTTCACCTTCTTTAAATGGAGTTTGAATTAAAACAGTTCCATTAGGTTTCAAAACTCGATATAGTTCACTCATTGCTTTCACATCATCAATAACGTGTTCTAAAATATGATAACAAATGATTAAATCAAATGTGTTTTCTTTTTCCACAATTTGAGTAATATCATAAGCAACATCAGCCATAAAATCTCCTGATAAATCGGAAGCAATATGATTTACATTTTTTTCTTTTTTCCAGTTGCGATATATGGGGCGAGAAGGTGAAAAGTCTAAAACTTGAATATTACTTTTGATGTACTGCTCTTTTAAAATTTGCCACAAACGTCTATCTCTAGCAAGGCTTCCACAATTTGGACATAATAAATCGTTATTTGGTAATTGTACCCAATCTGAAGCTTTAAAATCGCAAATTACACATTCATGATTGCTGCCTTGTTTGGTAACAGCATAGCATTTTCGTAAAATAGGTTCGATTCTAAAAAGTAATTTTTTAGGAATAAATCGGGTTATACTATTTTTTAACAAATTATACATGCTGTTTTTGATTGAGTAAACAAAAGTAACCTAATTTGTATAAATCTAAAACAATCAAACTTGGATGGGAAGAAGAGAGGTTAGCAATCATCTGTTTTGAAAGTTTTTTAAATAGCATACGAGTTACAATATCTAATTGCAAAAAAATAATAATCCTGTATGCGGTTCCAATTTTAGTATCGTTTAATTCTAGTTTCTTATCTAAAATTAACTGATGTAAAGTAGTGATTGCTTTTTCGGTTTTTTCAATAAAAGTTAAACTCGTTTCCGTATTAAAATGAACTAATCGGTTTTCAATATGCTGAACCGGTATGTTATTTTCTTTTAATTGTTTGATGAAAACTACATCTTCATATCCATAATCTTTTACATTGTATGGAAAATGATAGTTGGAAAGCAACTCTTTTTTAAGTAACAAATTCCAAGTAAAAACAAAATGATAAGGATTTTTCAATCGTTCTGATAACGGAATGCTTTCACGTTCATTGCCATATTTCCAACGAAGTAATTTGTCTTTTTCAGGTTTTTCGTTAGGATAGGTTACGCCACCAAACAACACTTGTGTTTCAGGATTAATCGAAGCAATCAAATGCTGTAAATAGTCTTTTTTCTCAGGAAAAGCATCAGCCTCCATAATAAGGACATAGTCAAATTTGGCTCTATTATTTAGTAGATTAATATTATTTCCTCTACCTAAATTTTCATGATTTACAGTGTATGAACAATGTTGTAAAAGATTGATTTCAGTATTTTCTTTTAAAAAAAATGTACTCGCATCATCTTGAACTAAAATTTCGTAAGCAATTCCTAAAGCATCAGCCTGACTTTTTAATTCCGTAACTAATGAATATACATTGTAATTGTATGTAGGAATTAAAATGGATAGCATTTACACTGTTCTTTGAACTACTTCAAACATTTTTCCACCTTCAAACTTTAATGTTTTAGTAGGATATTTTAAAACCAAGGCGTAATCGTGAGTCGCCATTAAAATGGTTTTCCCATTTTCATTGATTTTTCTTAGTACTTCCATAACTTCCACGCTAGTTTGTGGGTCAAGATTTCCTGTAGGTTCGTCTGCTAAAATCAATTCAGGATCATTTAATAAAGCTCTGGCAATTCCAACACGTTGTTGTTCTCCGCCAGAAAGTTGGTGTGGCATTTTGAAAGCAAAACCTTTCATGCCAACTTTATCCAAAACTTCTTCAATTTTAA
>JAHRWO010000216.1 GCA_019105125.1 Flavobacterium sp. | reverse complement strand
GTTTTTAGTAAACATTACGGCTACTCCTGCTCCATTGTTCTTGAAAACATTGGTTATGTAAGCATCATCATTAGAAAACATAAAATGCAATCCGTAACGTATGTTGTTATTAGCAATATTTCTCCAAATTACGGAATTGGTTACAAATTCGAAATAAATACCGTCTCGATGACCGTCAATTCGATTAGCAATAATTAAAATATCTTTTGATTTCCAACAATGAATTCCGTTACCTAATTTTTGCTCTTCTTTTCCGTATGCCTTTAGCGTATTATTTTTAATAATACAGTTTTGAGAATTTTGTAGATATATTCCAAAAAAATTATCGTCTAAAACATTATTTTGAATTAAAACATGACTTTTATTGTAAACTTTGATACCGCATGGATCTGTAATAGTTGCATAAGCGCTTCTAATTACTTTAAAGCCATCAACTACAACACTATCAGCATGTATTGATAAAACTTCATGCTTTTTTTCACCATCTAAAACTGGCAAATCTTTACCTAAAAAAACAATTTTTTTATCAATTATTATATTTCCTTCTTTGTACCATCCGCCGTGTACAATAAGTGTATCACCCGCTTTAGCTAAAGTAATTCCTCTTTTAACAGACTTAATCGCATGTTTTTTACCTACGTGAATAGTGGTAGCTTTTAGAGAAAGTGAAAATAAAAGGAAAATAATTAAGAAATATTTCATTTGATTTTATTTAATTATTTCACTCCAAGATGTTGGATTTGCTTTATATTTTGAAGCTATTTTTTTTACCTCTTCCTCAGTTTTTACAGCAATTATATTGCCGCGCATTGGGCTATTAATCTCCCCACCTTTCACATAGAAAGCAGTTTCAGCAGGAATCAAAATATTATTTTGGCTAAAATCATGGATATAAAAAGATTGAATATTTGTTGTTAGATTTTCTTTGTGGTAACTAATCATACAATGCATATCATCAAACTTATAAATTCTTCCTTTGTTAGTAATTAATTCAGCACCAAATTTTCCATCTGAAATTTTCATTTTACAAAACTCACATGCGTCTGAATTTAACTTAATTGGTTCTGCTTCTTTTGTTACACAAGAAACCGATACTAATAAAATTAAAAAATAAGATAACCATTTCATTATGTTAATTTTTTAAATTTGAATTCTTTTAAAACTATTGCAAATAATATTCCCCCAGCAACTACAAGCATCCAACCACCAATATCTGGTATTGAATAAGCACCAAAATTTAACAATTGCTTATACCCAATTAATGGAGGTTGATATGCCATGCCTGGCACTTTTATAGCGGCATTTGGATCAAGATTATGTCCATATTCGTAATTCCATCTGTAAAAATCAACTCCTGCAAGAATTACAAAAAGAACAAAAGTTATAAGAAAGCCAAAAACAGCTTTTCTATTGTTAATGAATACTAAAATTAGTGAAATAAATGCAAAAATTCCAAAAACATAAGGAAGAACCGTAAATTCAAAAAAATTCTCCGTATGCAAAGTTGCCATACCGATGTAGTGGTTTAATCCATTTATAATATCAACATCACCCCCTATTTTATTTGCATGAAGTTGTAACATTAATCCCTCCGGATATTGAGGAGCATCTAGTTCAATTCTCCACATGGGTACAAATAAAGAGCCAATAAATAATAATCCTACTAGTACTAACAAAACTTTAGAAAGTATTGTTAAATTATTTTCTTTCATGATTTCTGTTTTCATGTTAAAATTATATATTGTTTAAAATAAATTATCGTAAGTTTTTCTTACTAAAAGAAAAACAATAATGATTTTTAATTATAGTTTTTAAGTGAAGATTTTTGTTTTATTGGAAGAAAAATTAGGGAGCATTACTGCTCCCTAAAAAATTTATTTTGTTGAAGAAGCTGGTAAATTTGTACCTAAGCTATAACTAATTGGCACATTACTTCCAGCAGGAGAAACTCTAATGTATCCTGACATTTCTTGGTGTAATGCACTACAGAAATCTGTACAGTAAAATGGAACAATACCAACTTTTGATGGTTTCCAATTTAAAGTTGCTGTTTCACCTGGCATAATTAGTAATTCAGCGGTTTGTGCTCTTCTAATTGAGAATCCATGAGGAACATCCCAATCTTGTTCAAGGTTTGTAATGTGGAAATAAACATCATCTCCGACTTTGATTCCTTCAATATTATCTGGTGAAAAATGTGAACGTACCATAGTCATGTAAACATGTACTTTGTTCCCTTCTCTTACCACTTTTGTTTCTTTTTCACCTTTAGCTACTCTTGGGTGATTATTTTTCTTAATATCGTAAATTTTTAATTGTCCGTTATTTCGAATCAAATCAGCAGGAGCCGCTTGTGCATAGTGTGGTTCTCCAATAGTTGGGAAATCTAATAATAGCTTCATTTTATCTCCGCTAATATCATACAATTGAGCCGATTGTGTTAACTCAGGACCTGTAGGCAAATAACGGTCTTTAGTAATTTTGTTATACGCCACCAAGTATTTACCAAATGGTTTTTTACTATCTCCACCTGGAATCATTAAGTGACCAACAGAATAATAAGTAGGAACTCTATCTAAAACTTTTAATGTTTTGATATCCCATTTCACTACTTCAGAAGATACGAAGAATGTGGTATAGGCATTTCCTTTTCCATCAAACTCAGTATGTAAAGGTCCTAATCCTGGTTTTTGAACTTCTCCATGAAGAACAGAGTTGTATTTTAAAACTGGAATTCCTTCATAATCACCTTCATAATCTTTTTTACCAATAGCTTTTACCATTTTATCAAAGCTAAATACTGGAATTAATGCTGCTAATTTACCAGAACCCACTATATATTCACCTGTTGGGTCAACATCACAACCATGAGGTGATTTCGGACATGGCATTAAATAACAAATATCTTTCATTGCCATAGCGTCTAAAACTAAAACTTCATCTTTAATTACTGAAGTTCCTGTATGCGTTTCGTCATTCCATGTGTTATGAGCATATTTTGTTTTTTCAATTTTACCTTTACCAGCTTTG
>JAHRWO010000043.1 GCA_019105125.1 Flavobacterium sp. | reverse complement strand
TCTAACTGACGTAGGATATTACGCTCTAAAGAAAGCAATACCGCAATGCAATCGGTTTCGGTTAAGGTAGTTTCGTAAGCAATTTGCTCTGCTAAAAACTCAAAATCTACTTCACCATCCGCGATGGCAGTTGCGTAGAACTTTTCAGGGGCTGCCAAGTCCTGAGGATTTTTTTTAGGCAGTACTCGATATTTAATCATATCACTCTTTTTTAATATTAGTACTATGGTTTTGAAAGATTACAAACGCCTTGACTTACCGGTACGCCTTTTGTTTGTAATATCTATTCATATTTAAGACACTAAAAGCTTTTTTTTGTTTTTAAAAAAATTACTTTTTTAGGGGTTAAAATCGCTTTTGTTTTTTATAAAAAACTGATTATTAAATACTTATGTTTTGTAATAATTAACAAAAATTTAACATTTAAAACAAAAAAACAACCTGTTTTATAGTTGTCAAATAAGTAGCCTAAACAACGTTTTTTATTTTTTTTTGACACAAAAAAATCCGCACAAGGCGGATACATTTTATCATCTGAATTAAAAGTTTAATGAAACTTAATGGGTTTAGCCGGAATACCGACAGCGGTACAACAATCTGGAATATCATCCAAAACTACCGCACCCGCTCCAATGGTTGACCACAAACCTATACAAACAGACTGTATAATAGTTGCATTAATACCTACATGAGTGCCTTCTTTAATTGTAACACCTCCTGCAAGAGAAGCTTTTGGTGACATATGCACGTAATCATGCACTACACAATCGTGCTCAACAACAGCCGCTGTATTTATGATACAGTTTTTGCCAATGTTGACCGCTGCGTTTACAACTGCGTTCGGCATAATAACTGTACCATTACCGATAGATACACTTGGAGAAATTATAGCACTTGGATGCACTAAGGGAGGCGCTAAATTCAATTTAAATTTATCATGAATCGCTTTCCTAACTTTATTGTCGCCAATGCTTATGATTATGGGGTTCGCATTTAAAAGTTCCAAATTGTAAACCGAGTGCACTTTTCTACCCATAAAATTCTCCACTTCGGTATTATCATCAAATATATACCCCACTTCAAAACCATTGCGCTCAATGATATCGATAATGACTTTAGCGTGTCCGCTTGCACCGAATAGATTAATTTTTCTCATTTAACTTCCTTCAAATTTTGTGGTTGTTGCTTGCCCCTGTTGACTGATACCTTCTGAAACTAACACTTTTTTAATCGTTAAAAATATAATTTTTAATCCAATAAGAAACTTTGGTTTTCCACATAGTAGACATCTAATGTAAACTTATCTTCCCAAGAAATGGCATTTCTACCATTTATCTGTGCCCAACCTGTTATCCCTGGCTTTACGTAGTGTCTTCTTTTTTGGGTTTCATTGTATAACGGTAAATATTCCACCAACAAAGGTCTAGGCCCAATGATACTCATATCCCCTTTCAAGACATTCAACAATTGCGGAATCTCATCTAACGAGGTCTTTCGCACAAAACGACCTATTCTAGTCAAACGCTCAGCATCTGATAACAAATTTCCCCCCGCATCTGTTTTATCATTCATCGTCTTGAACTTCACAATTCGAAACAGCTTTTCATTTTTACCAGGACGAATTTGAAAGAAAAAAGGCTTTCCTTGGTTGGCAAAAAACAAGCCAATAGTAACTAATACAAATATAGGACTTAGCAGTAACAAACCAACTAAGGCAGCTGTAAAATCAAATAGGTGTTTAAGATAGTTTTTGTACATGAATTAAGAGGTTTCGTTTTGTATTTTTTGTTTCCATTCAACTCCTTTTTCAGTTAAATGATACCGCTGCAATTTGCTATTAGGTTTGTGTGGAAGGGTCATTTCTATCAAGCCAAGTTCTAATGCCGGCTTTAGATAATTCAAACGAAAATTTTCCCTATCTTTTAATCCCACTGCAGCTTGTAGCACATCTCTTGTAAAACTTGAATTGGATGATAGGCATTTCATTAAATAATCTACTTGCGGGGTAACTTGCTTGGCAACCCCTCTTTCATCAACAGTCGTAAGAGTAAAACAAATGGTAACGGAATCAAATGCTAATTGGTATTCAGGCATCGATTGGTTATATTGCAACCCATTAGACTCCATTTTATCAAAGCCAAATCCAGCATTTTCTGCTAATTTCACCATTCAAGATAGTTTATTATTCTTAACTTTAATACAAAAAACCAAAAAGCCATAATGGAATTTTATTTTGATATCCATATTCTATTCCATCTGCAACAATGAAAGAATTTTCTATCCCTACAATTTGTTTGTTTGTCTTGTCTTTTCCTCCAATTTCAAAAGCGTATACATTATTGACTAAAAAGTCAGTTTTTTCATGATAATTCAACTTATTTTTATACCCCACTTGATTGGCAAAAAAAGTTTCTCTTGCATTCCCAGTATTTGCATTTGATGGAGAAAGCACAAACATTAAATTCGTGTTTTCTAAATAAATCTTAGCTGGTTTTTGCAGTTTTACACTTCCTTTAGCTTCTTTTTGCAAATTTGTAGTCAAACCTACTTCTTCTAAATAATGTAAATAAGTCATTAAAGTAGTTCTATGAACGGTCATTTTTTGACTTAAATTAGTCACATTTGGTGTAAAAGGAACTGACTCTGAAATTATAGCTAATACTTGTTTGATTTTTGAAACTAATCCAATATCAACCCCTCGCAACAAAGGAAGTTCTATTTCTAACATCATATTAATGACTTCCTCTAAGCGTTGTTCGTATAAATCTTTATCTTCTTTGTAAAATGGATAATATCCCTGCTTTAAATAAGATTCAAAATAGCGAAATGGTTTTATTTTGCTGTTGATTAAATTAGCAATTTTTATATGATTCGTTAGTATATCTTCTAAAGTAAATGTGTCAAATTTTTGACTTGTTTCCATTTCAAGATATTCTCTAAAGGATAGTCCTTGCATATGATAAACTATTGCCCTACGACTTAAATCGGCACGAGAATTTAATATTTCCAATAAAGAGGAACCGGTAAACACTACTTTTAACTCTGCATGATCGTCATAAATATTTTTTAACTCTTGTGCCCAGTTGTCATATTTATGCACCTCATCTAAAAACAAATATTTACCGCCATTTAAAACAAATTCATCTGCCAAACCTATAAGTGTCTTGCCTCTAAAACTAAAAGAATCTAAACTTACATACAGCGATTCTTGCCAATTATCACTGTAATTTAGCTTCATATATTGCAAAAGAAGTGTTGTTTTTCCAACTCCTCTTGCTCCTTTAATTCCAATCAATCTAGCATTCCAATTGATATCATGAATAAAACTTCTAACGAAGTTTGTATCTATTCGTTGTATTTTTTCAATATATTTTCTAAACAACTCCTCCATAATGCTTAATGTATTGTACAAATATAA
>JAHRWO010000027.1 GCA_019105125.1 Flavobacterium sp. | reverse complement strand
ACGCATTCGAAACTTTTATAACCGAAAAACCATTGTATTTTTCAATAGAAAATCCTTCTGCATATTCAATGCTGTTTCGAACAGAAGTACTTTGATTTGCAACGTTTTCTGATTTTTTACATTGGGTAAAACCAAAAAATAAAACGATTAAAAAGAAATAATAGCGCATGAAATTGTTTTTTGCAAAAGTAGTTTTTATTTTTTTGCCACAGATTATAAAGATTAAAAAGGATTTTATTTGTGATACTTTGTGAAAAACTTCGTGTAACTTTGTGTAACAAATAAGACAGAAAGAAATTACAAAACCACTAAATTTGTCATAAAAAACATGAGAACAGATTCTAACGCTTTCCTTTATGCTGTAGCAACAATAATTTTAGCCCACTTTGTAATTGGCTTTATTTGGTTGTGGCGTAAGATGAATAAGAAGAAGTAGGTTATAATTTAAAATTAATTGGAATAGCATATTTAACTACAACAGGTTTTTTTCTTTGTGTTGCAGGAATGAAATCAGGTAATAAACTAATAATTCGTTTAGCTTCTTCTTCAAAAAGGGATTTAAACTCAGTTTGTTTACCTCTGGCTTGAATATTAGTTACTTTACCATTTTTATCAATCTCAAAATGGACACTTACTCTACTTTCAATATTGTTTTTTTTTGCTTCTTTTGGATATTTTAAATGTTTTTTTACATGTTTTTCCATTTCATCATAAAAACAATTCATTTGATCTTTCTTCTCTATGGTTTTACAATTTTTAAATAATGGAATTTGTTCTACTACTGGAAAAGGAATAGTTTCATCAATAAATTCTTCTGTAACAATTTTTTCTTCAGTTGGATAATGATCTCCTACTTTAATCTCTATAGGGGTGTGAGGTTTTTCAGTTTTTTCTTCTCTTTTGGTTTGTGAAAAAGTAAAATTACAAATGAATAGTAATAGTAGTAAAGTTCTCATTTAGAATAGAATTAGTTTTATGAATTCAAAGATATTAATTTTGAATTGCATTCTTGTAAAAAAAGAATACCTTTGCCCTCGAATTTTGGTTGTTGTTTCTGATTTTTTTCAAAACAACATTAAAAGGGAATCAAGTGATTGATGACTATTGATTAAGGATTTAAGATTTTTGAAGTTATTCTGAAATCTAAAATCATCAATCTAAAATCAAAAATCTTGAGCTGTACCCGCAACTGTAAGCTACAAAGCTTGTTATTATCTACATTACCACTGTTGTTAATTTAGAATTAAGAATTCTGAATTTAGAAAATTTCTAACTTCTAACTTCTAATTTCTAACTTTCGATGGGAAGGTTTATAACAAGACGCAAGCCAGGAGACCTGCCATATTCGTTGAGTAACAAACTTTCGGGAAAAAAAGTTTGAGTATGGGTAAATTCTGTGCTTTTCTCCCCAATTTTATTAAAATTTTTATTAACCTTAAAATGAACAAAAAGTTTATTGGCTTAAGTGTATTTACACTAGCTACTGCTTTTGCGTATGCTCAAGAATCAGATACGCTAAAAGTTACTAATTTAAAAGAAGTTGTCGTTTCCGACACAAAATTTGCGCAAAGCAAAGAAAAATCAGGTAAAATTATTGAAGTGATTACCGCGCAAGACTTAGAAGCTAAAAAAGGTCAAAATTTAGCTAATGTATTGAGTCAGGTTGCTGGAGTTGAGATCAACGGAAATCAATCATTTAATGGAAAAAACTTAGGTTATTACATTCGTGGTGGTCGCAATCGTCAAGTGGCTATTTACATTGATGGTGTTCCTGTTTCTGATGCTTCAGGAATTAATATCGAATATGATTTGCGTTTGATTCCTGTAGAACAAATTGAGAAAATTGAAGTTATGAAAGGCGCTTCGAGTACGTTATACGGAACTGGAGCAGCTACTGGAGTTATCAATATTACTTTGAAAAAATCGGCTAAAAAGGAAATTTCAGGAAATGCGTACATCAATATGGGAACGCAAAATACTTCGGAAACTTCAAAAACGAGTGCACAAGATTTCAATCAAGGATTATCGGTAAACGGAACTATCAATAAAGTTTCGTATATGACGACTTTAAATAGTACGGAAACTAAAGGTATGTCGGAAGCTGCAGGAGAAAACTTTGAAGAAGATATATTTTCGAGAGTGAATGTATTGCAAAAAATTGGTTTCAAAGCAAATGATAAATTGAGCTTTGAATTTTTCGGTAATTACGACCGTATCAAAAATACATTTGACAATTCTTTTGACGGAATTATCGCTAATGCGGACGATTTAAATAACAATAGTTTTTCGGAACAGTTCAGAATTGGATTCTTACCAAAATATAAATACAATAAAGGAGAATTTGCTATAAATGCAGGTGCTTCAACTATTGATAGAGTTTTAAATATTTCAAATTCGTGGTCGGGAACCATTGATAATTACAATTATTCGGGTAGAAGTGCTTCGATTGATGCTTTCAATAAATACAATTTCAGCAATCAAGTATATTTAGTTTTAGGTGCGCAATATCAGTATTTTGATATGACGCAAAACACGAATGGAGTAGTAGATGTTATCAAACAAAATGCTAAGTTCAATTTATTAGATCCGTATGCAACAGTTGTTTATAATTCGGATTTTGGTTTGAATGTAAATGCTGGAGCTCGTTTCAACACCCATAGCGAATACGGAAATCAAATAGTTTATAATTTCAATCCGAGTTATTCGTTTGAAAATTTACCTTTAAAAATTTTAGCTTCTTATAGCACAGCTTTCATCACGCCAAGTTTATACCAATTATATGGTCCTTACGGGAATTTAGACTTAACTCCAGAAGAAAATGCTACGGCAGAATTTGGTTTCGAATCGCAATTATTGGATAAAAAATTAACGATTAATGCGGTTGGTTTTTATCGTGAAGAAGAAAACACGTTCGGATTTTTTACAGATCCAATAACGTTTGCTTCAAATTATATCAACATCGACGGAACTTACCATGCAAAAGGAATAGAAACAAGCGTCCGTTATACCTTATCAGAACGTTTCAATATTGGTGGAAATTATACGTTTACCCAAGTTGAAGAACAATTAAACCGTTTAATTCCAAAGCACAAAGCAAATATCGATTTGAATTACAAATTCAAAAGAGGAACTTTCGGAATTAACTATCAATATGTAGATCAAAGAAGTGACGCATATTACGATTCGAATATTTGGGCAACGCAAGCTGTTAATTTAGCCGCTTATCAGTTGGTTAATTCGAATATTTCATATGAATTATTGCCAAATCGTTTCCATATTTTTGGTACTGTAACTAATATTTTGAATGAAGATTTTCAGGAAGTTATAGGTTATAATTCTAGAGGAAGAAATTTTAAATTGGGATTAAATTTTCTGTTTTAAATAATAAAAAGAGAAAGAGGGCTATGGCCCTCTTTTTTTAATCTAAATACATTTCGTCTCCAAATAAACGCATGGATTTACAATCTTCAAAATGATTAAATACTATGTTTGGTATTCTTTGCGAAGTTCTACCATTAGTGTTGATGTAGTTCAAAGCCGTATTTAAAAGAGGCTCGGTCTCGTTACCCAAAACACCTAAGTTTCCTAGATTTTCTAACTGGCTTACGTTTGGTGATAATCCATTGGTGTAATCACTAAAGTCGTTGTTATTTGCGATTTTCAATACAATAGGTTGCATAGCGTATTTATGAGTTGGATTTATATTTTGTTTTCTGAAAGTTGGTGAATCATAAAGCGTAATAGAGCCCACGTTTTTTCCAGCTGTCATATCCCCAATTTGAATTACGTTGATGTAAGGTTTCAGACCATTTATTACCAACTCACTTGCAGAAGCCGAACGTTTGGTGGTTAGTACATAAACTTTATCTAAATTTAAATGATTGATGGCGCTTCCGTTTGCTATTGAGTTGGTAAATCGGTTTAGCAATTGTTCGGGATTATTGATTAGGTTTTCTATTTTAGTATTCCATTGTTGTTTGGCAAAAATTTGATTATTGAATTGTCCTGTAATCATACTAGCTAAGCGAGTTGCCGTATTTACCGAACCACCCGAATTGTAACGAAGGTCTAAAACAAAGTGCGTAATTCCTTCCGAGCGAAAAAAACCAAAAGCATTGTTAAGCTCATTTTCATATTGTCCATAAAACCCATTGTACATTAAATATCCAATTTTTTTTGTCCCTTGAACAATCACTTTTTTAATATAAACTGGATTTTCGGAGTAATTTGTTTTGGTTAAGGAAACTGAATTTCCATTTGGAGTTATTGCTCCATTATCAAAATTGGCTAAATTTAAAGTGTAGTTATCCTGATTTAATAAGTTGGTATAGTTAGCGGTGTTCAACGAAATTCCGTTTACTGCATAAAAGATATCACCTCTTTGTATATTTTTTGTTGCGGCATCTGAATTGGGTTGGATATAACGCACCCAACCAAATAATTCTGTAGTGCTTCCTTGTTTGTATCTAAGTTCGTAGTCAACTCCATTGCTTTTTTGAGTGCCGCTTAAAGCTTGTTCCAAAGCATTATAATCAGAAAAAATAACACTATAACGATCGATATTTTGGTCAACCAGCAGGTGATTGAATAAGGATTCAGGAGTGTTAAAAGAATTGATGAAATTTTCATAATCAGTTCTAGTATCGAAGCGATTGTCGGCTAAGTCTGGAGAATCGGGAAGCCAATAATAATAAAGGTTTAATCCTTTCCAAATAAAATTATTTACAGAACCAAAGGAAGGGTTGTCATCAAAGTCGTCAGAACATTGTATGATACTTTGAGCAAAAAGTAGCGCTAATAAAACAATGCCAAATCTTTTCATATACTTTTTTTCATAAAGATAAATACATTTCTTTTTGTAACAAAATTAAATTACTTTCGTATTGAGGGAAATGCCACTTTGGAAAAAAATTAAATCCGTTTTGTTTATATCATGGAATCTTTTTTCAAAGTTTTTTGATATTAAAATAATACTAAACAATTTAATAGAAATCAACATTTGATTAATCTAATACACTTAAGAAATGAAAATCGTACCCAATTTTTTACTACAACCTAATAAACGAAATTTTTACAAATGGATAGGAATCACATTAAGTTTTGTTATAACTTTGATATTGGTCGCGTTCTTTTTTTGTCCTTCTCAACACAAGTCGGATGATTTAGGTACATTTGATAATCCTGAAGAAGCTTTCTTAGCAACTCAAAAAGCCTTATTAATGGTTTCAGAGCAAGTTAATTTTGGCATGGAAAGTGTAGTATATTTAGAAGAGTATGAAAAAACAAAAAAAATAATTTTTAAATAATTAAAAAATGAAAAATTTAGTAGTAGTCATAGTTTTTTTAATGATTTCAACTATATCTTTTGCACAAGGAGTTTTTGATAAATTCGAAGATAGAGAGGGAGTTACTTCGGTTGTTGTGAATAAGAAAATGTTCGAAATGATGAGCAAAGTAAAAGTAGATGCAAAAGACAAAGAAATGCAACAATACATGAATTTGCTAAAGAAATTAGATAATTTGAAAGTGTTCACCACGAGTAATACAAAAATAGGTGCAGATATGAAGGCATCTGTAAACAGTTACTTGAAATCGAATCCATTAGAAGAATTAATGCGGACTAGTGGTGATGGTAAGAATGTAAAGATTTTTGTAAAATCTGTAGCGAATGAAACTACTATTAGAGAACTTCTTATGTTTATTGAAGGTTCCAATGTAAAAGATGCTGGAACTGTAGTTTTATCTTTAATAGGAAATTTTAGTTTAGAAGAAATTTCTATGTTAACTGAAAAAATGAATTTACCAGGTGGAGATGATTTGAAAAAAGCATCAAAAAAATAATACTTAAATTTAGATGATTATCACAAAATGTAGTCAATCATAAAGTGTATAGATTTGAAATAAAAAAATCCCGCAGCTGCGGGATTTTTTAGTTTTTAAAGTATTTTAAAGGAACGATTAACATTCCGAAACATTCGCCATGTTCTTTTCCAATATGTTTGTGATGCATTTTGTGAGCTCTTCTAACAGCTCTCGCATAGCGATTATTGGCATTTCTAAACAACTTAAAGCGTTGGTGAATAAAGATATCATGAACTAAGAAATAAGCCAATCCGTAAGCAAAAATTCCTATTCCAAT
>JAHRWO010000367.1 GCA_019105125.1 Flavobacterium sp. | reverse complement strand
CATACTTAAAATTAATTGTTAATAAATCAAATGGGCTTTAACCCAAGTAAATACAAAGATAATTATTTATTTTAATTGTGAAAGTGGAAAGTTGTTAACAATTGGGAGAAAGTGAATAGTGATTAGTGAATAGTGAATAGTGGTAAGTAAGAAGGAAGTTGTTTTTGTTTTTGACTTTGATTTTTTAACGTTCTTTTTTTATAACAATTCGCTTTCAAAATGTTATTTTTATTACTTTTGAACAAAATTTAATTGTTCCCGTATCATGAACTTTGAAAGAAAAGAGTTATCAAATTCGCAACTGCTTGATTTATACAAGAAAATCTTAAAACCGCGCTTAATTGAAGAGAAAATGTTGATTCTAATCCGTCAAGGAAAGGTGTCGAAATGGTTCTCGGGTATTGGGCAAGAAGCTATTTCGGTGGGAATTACTTCGGTTTTGGATAAAGATGAATATATTTTACCTATGCACCGTAATTTAGGAGTATTTACTACTCGTGATATTCCGTTGCATCGTTTGTTTTCGCAATGGCAAGGCAAGAAAAACGGTTTTACTAAAGGTCGTGATCGAAGTTTCCACTTTGGAACGCAAGAGTATAAGATTATTGGTATGATTTCGCATTTGGGTCCTCAATTAGGGATTGCTGACGGAATTGCTTTGGCTAATAAACTACGAAAGAACGGAAAAGTAACGGCTGTTTTTACGGGTGAAGGGGCTACTTCAGAAGGGGATTTTCATGAAGCTTTGAATATTGCTTCGGTGTGGGAATTGCCGGTTTTATTCGTAATTGAAAATAACGGGTATGGCTTATCAACTCCTACCAACGAACAGTATCGTTGTGAAAACTTAGCTGATAAAGGTGTAGGTTATGGTATGGAAAGCCATATTGTAGATGGAAATAACTTGTTAGAAGTATATCATTTAATTAAAGAATTAAAAGCTTCGATGATTGAAAATCCACGTCCGGTATTGTTAGAGTTTAAAACGTTTAGAATGCGTGGGCATGAAGAGGCGAGTGGTACGAAGTATGTTCCGCAAGAATTAATGGATTTATGGGCAGTAAAAGACCCTGTGGAGAATTATAGAAATTACTTAAAAGCTACAGCGGTTTTATCGGATGAAGAAGATGAGGCTATTCGTGCTGCAATTAAGAACGAAATTGATACCGATTGGGCGAAAGTTCAAGAGGAGCCTGCTATTGTAGCTTCTTTAGAAGAAGAGTTAGGTGATGTGTACCAACCGTATGAATTTGAAGAATTTACTCCATCTTCTGAAACAGAAAATATCCGTGTAATTGATGCCATTTCAAATGGTTTGCGTCAGTCGATGGAGCGCCATGAGAATTTGGTAATTATGGGTCAAGATATTGCCGAATATGGTGGTGCTTTCAAAATTACAGATGGATTTGTAGCGCAATTTGGTAAAGAAAGAGTTCGAAATACGCCAATTTGTGAAAGTGCTGTAGTTTCAGCGGCTAACGGATTATCAATCAACGGATTTAAAGCGGTGGTTGAAATGCAATTTGCCGATTTTGTTTCTACTGGATTTAATCCGATTGTAAACTTATTGGCAAAGCAGCATTACAGATGGCAAGAAAAGAGCGATGTGGTGGTACGAATGCCATGTGGTGGTGGTACACAAGCGGGGCCTTTCCATTCGCAAACTAACGAAGCTTGGTTTACTAAAACGCCTGGACTAAAAGTAGTTTATCCTGCGTTTCCTTATGATGCGAAAGGGTTATTGAATACGGCTATTAACGATCCTAATCCAGTGTTGTTTTTTGAGCATAAATTATTGTACCGTTCGGTATATCAAGACGTACCAAAAGATTACTACACCTTACCTTTTGGAAAAGCGTCATTGATTAAAGAAGGATCAGATGTTACGATTATTTCGTTTGGAGCAGGGGTGCATTGGGCTTTAGAAACGTTAGCAAATAATCCAGAGATCAAGGCGGATTTGTTAGATTTAAGAACGTTACAACCCATGGATTGGGAGGCGATTTATGCTTCTGTTAAGAAAACCAATAAAGTAATCATTTTACAAGAAGACACCTTATTTGGTGGGGTAGCAAGCGACATTTCGGCCATGATTATGGAAAACTGTTTCGAATATTTAGATGCACCTGTAAAGCGCGTAGGAAGTTTAGAATCGGCTATTCCTTTTATGAAGACGTTAGAAGACCAATATTTACCGAAGGGTAGGTTTGAAGCAGCACTAAAAGAACTATTGGCTTATTAAATTAAACACCTTGGAACACTAGTTTTTTTACAACGTACGTTTCACTTTTTGTAATTTACATAAAATTAAAAGACACTTTCGGGTGTCTTTTTTTGTTTTGGTTTCTTTTCTTTTACTAGGGTACTACAACCATTACGTATGCATACCGTAAGTATGGAGTATCCATACACTAAGCATACACTAACTATGCTTTATGACCCGTCGTAAAATAACTATACAGATTAATAAATAAATCCTGTTATGGTGATTCAACTATAGTTTTTAATCCTAAACTTACTATACAATTGTTTTTTCATGATAAAAACGCTTGTTGTAGTTTTTCTATATACACTGTTTTTGTGTATTGCTATTGTAATACAAGACACTCGCATACTTAAACTACTATAAATTAATAGGGTGGAATAGAATGAGTTGATAGGTTTTGACAGGTTTTGATAGGTTTTGACTTCTTTTGATAGCTTATGATAGGTTTGTTCTAATTTTATAGGGGTTTTGTTCGTAGTTTGTTCGAACGTTGTTCGTATGCGCTTCGTAAAATGGGGTGGTTCTTCGAACAACGTAGGAAGAAAGGCAAAAAGAAATACAATCAATGAGAAGAAATTCGTGCTATTTTAATAGCAAAAAGATAAGGAAAAATAATTTGTTTTGTAAGTAGTATATTTTCATTTGCTGTACAGCAATTGGTTAATTTCCCTAGGGGAATTTTACAAATTCCCTAGGGAAAACAATTAAATGCCCTAGGGGAATTATTTTTATTCTAGTTTTTATTCGATTTTATTTACTTGAAGAGAGTAGCAATAGGTGGATGAAAATTGTGATTTAAAAATATTTTCTATATTTGTATTATATAAGCCATTCATTATGAATTACAAAGCCAAAACAATACTACACAAAGGAACGCCAAGAATTGCCGTTTACTTTGAAAAAAATGCTGCTTTAATTGCACGTATTAAAACTTTTGAAGATGCGCGCTGGAGTGCTTCTAAACAATATTGGCACTTACCCGACACAGCAGCCAACCGCTTGCATTTTAAATTACCCTTAGCCCATACACTAGTGCCTAATGCCGAAGGAATAGCGAGTATTGAAACTTTTAAACGCTATTTATTATCCAAAAGATACAGTCCCAATACAATAAACACCTATAGTGATGCTTTAAAATCGTTTTTAACGTTTTGCAATACCAAAGCAATCAAAGACATTACTAATGACGATATAATTGCTTACAATAACGATTTTATATTG
>JAHRWO010000343.1 GCA_019105125.1 Flavobacterium sp. | reverse complement strand
TACATAACCTGCTCTGTGCTCCATTTCAATAAATTTATGGGTACAAAGGTAGTGATAACGCCTGAAATAGTAGAAAGAAAACATTATTTTTAAAAAAGTCTTGTAATTTTAAATAAAGATTGTACCTTTGCACTCACAAATCGCGGGATAGAGCAGTAGGCAGCTCGTCGGGCTCATAACCCGAAGGTCACAGGTTCGAGTCCTGTTCCCGCTACTAAGAATTTTTGAATTACAACCGTACATCGCGGGATAGAGCAGTAGGCAGCTCGTCGGGCTCATAACCCGAAGGTCACAGGTTCGAGTCCTGTTCCCGCTACTAAGAAGCTTCACAGAAATGTGAAGCTTTTTTATTTATAATTAATTCATTAACAAATGATTATGATTGTGATTGTTTTTGTTTTTCTTGCTTGATTAAATAATAAAACACTACTTTTGCACCTTTATTTTTAAAAATTATGAATCCAAAAAAAATTGCCGAGTACAGAAAATTACTCAATGTTACTAAAACAGCTACGCTGAAAGAATTGAAAACCATCTACAGAAATAGCATGAAGGAAGATCATCCTGATACTATTGCTGATCCTGTGGAGCGTTTAGCTGCTGAAGAAAGAAGTAAAAATATTATTGAGGCATACCATTTTTTGGTTAGTATTGCTCCTGAAACACAAGAGAAAAATAAAGAGGTTTACCAAAGAATTACTTCAACTGTAAATATTCAAGATTTTTATATGGATAATGGCGTGTTGTATATTTCATTTTTAGATGGAAGTAACTACGAATATTTCAGCGTGCCAAAAGTAACGTACATTAAAATGGTAAATGCTGAGTCTCCAAGTCGTTTTGCAAGAAGACACATTTATAATGAGTTCTTATATCGTAGTGCAAGCAAAATTGTAGCAGAATAAACAATTGTTAAAAAATATCCCTACTTTTGATATACTAACCAAAAAAAACTATATCAATTATGGAAATTAATTTTTTAGCTGTTTTAGTGGCAGCACTCTCCAGTTTTGTCGTTGGATTTGTGTGGTATAATCCTAAAGTATTCGGAACGATTTGGATGAAGGAAGTCGGGATGACTGAGGAAAAAGCCAAACAAGGAAATATGGCAAAAATCTTCGGATTAACATTTCTATTTGCCTTTATGTTAGCTTTTATAATGATGCCAATAACGATTCACCAATTTGGTGCTTTAGGAATGGTTGGAGGAGATGAAACAAAAGCATTACCTTCTTATGCCGCTTTTATAGCAGATTATCAAGATGCCTTCAGAACTTTTAAGCATGGTGCTTTGCATGGATTCATGGCTGGATTATTTATTGCTTTACCAGTGGTGGCTACGAATTGTTTGTTCGAACAAAAATCATTTAAATACGTAGCTGTAACTTCTGGTTATTGGATTGTGGTAATGACCTTAATGGGAGCTATCATTTGTGGCTGGAAATAAAATAAATTTTAACATTTAATTATATAGGAATCGCTCTACTTTTGTGGAGCGATTTTATTTTTCAAGTTGAACAAAATTTCATTTAAAATATATAATTCGGTTAAAGATTTACCTGTACTCTGGGACGTAGTAGCTCAGAGTAATGTATTTCTTCAAACTCCTTATTTAACCGTTTTGGAAGAATCGGCTCCTGTAAATATGGAGTGTTTTTATATTGGAATTTTTGAAAAATCGGAACTAATAGGAGTTTCTTTAGCGCAATATTTAGATTTAAATAAGTTAGAATCGTTTGGAGAACGAGATAAATGTTTTAAAACCATTATCCGAAATTTTATATTCAAAAATTTTGCTTCTCATACTTTATTTCTTGGGAATAACATGATTACGGGGCAAAATGGTTATGTGTTTTCAAAAGAAATCGACTTCAATCATATAAGTGAAATTCTTTTGCAAAGTGCCGATGAAATAACGTTGTACTTCAAGAAAAAAGGAATTTCAATTCACTTAGTTTCCTTCAAAGATTTTTATGATCATTGTTCGGTAGAGTTGAAAAAGTACCGTTTTTCAGGTATTTACGAATTTAACACACAACCTAATATGATTTTCTATTTGAATGAAAATTGGAAATCATTAGATGATTATGTGGGAGCTCTTTCTAAAAAATATCGAGACCAATTCAAACGAGCTCGAAAAAAGTTTGACGGAATTGAAGTTAGAAATCTTTCTTATGAAGAAGTACTTCAATATGAGGAGAAGATTTACGACTTGTATTATTACGTTGCTAAAAATGCACCATTCAATACTTTTTTCTTGTCGAAAAATCACTTTTCTACCTTAAAAGGACAATGTGGAAATCGGTTCCAAATTTTTGGTTATTTCTTAAATGAAGAATTGGTAGGATTTCACACGTTATTGCTAAATGACGAAACGCTTGAAACCTATTTCTTAGGGTATAACGAACATATTCAAAAAGAAAATATGTTATACCTGAATATGTTGTACAACATGACGGAATATGGAATTGAAAATGGTTTTAAACGTATTATTTTCGGAAGAACAGCTCTTGAAATTAAAAGTTCTATTGGTGCAACACCAGTTCAAATGTCGGGTTTCATTTATCATAACAATAAGTTGATTAATCGATTTATTGGTGAAATTTTTAGG
>JAHRWO010000334.1 GCA_019105125.1 Flavobacterium sp. | reverse complement strand
AGCCACTGGTAAATCTTCCAATTCATTCAACACAATCGCATCTTGATTTTCGATTTGATTGTAATCTAAAGTAACCAATTCCGTGCTTTGAAAATTGAATTCATCAGAAGTGAAAATGCGACTTAAGAAATTGTTTTTATCTGAATTTCCGATAGCAATAACATTCGCTTTTTCTGGTTTGGAAATACTCAAATAGTAATCATTATCATAACTTAAGCTATTATCTTCGATACTAATGTTTCCGTGGAAATCGTTTTTTGGAATGGTGATTGCAATTTCTGTCTTTTGATTTTCAAATTTCGCAATGGTTTTCGCAATGGCTTTATTGTTACTGAAAACAGAAAGAGGAACTTCATTCTCAGTTTCCCCAAAAGCTTGAAGTGTGATTTTCAATTCATAAAATTGATCCAAAACTTGGGAAATCACAACCTTATCAATACTAATGTTGGTTTTATTTTCGGCTTCAGGCTGAATGAAATATACCACATTATTTTCGGCTAAATCCAAGGCTTTTTTACTTTCCGATTGAATTGCATCGGTAATGATAACGTAGTCTTTCTTTGTGTTTTTCTTTTTGGTTTCTACTTGATTTATCAGATAATCCAACTGAAACGGCATCGCCGAATACTTTAAATTCTGCAATTCTTTTTGAATGGATTTGACATCCGTATCCCAAAACACTTCGGAATTGGTAAGTAATGAAAATTGTTGGTTTTCAGGTAGCTCTTCTAATAAATCTTGAATGCTTCGTTTTAGTAATTCGCCTTTAGCTCCTTTGGCTTGCATTGAAAACGAGTTGTCTAATAAAATGATGAGTTCGTTTCCTTTGTTTGTGGTGTCTTTGGCGTCAAAAAAAGGTTGGGCAAATGCAATAATCAAACAGGCTAACAACAATAAACGTGTTGCTAACAATAACCATTTCTTGATTTTAGAACTTTTTCGGGTTTGAATTTGAAGTTCTTTAAGCAGTTTTACGTTGGTAAAATACTCTTTTTTAAAACGACGTAATTGAAATAAATGCACCAAAATTGGTATAACCAACAGAAAAAGGAAGTAGAGAATTTCTGGATGTTTGAACTGCATTTATTATTAGAATTTGTCAAAAGTACGAAATTCCATTTAGATTACTATAGATATTTGATTCATTTTTTTGGAACGCCGATGACACGGATTTGAGAAATTCACACGGATTTTTTACTGCCAACTCAAAACGGAACACTGACTACTAAAATATTATCTTTTCTTTTTCTTCTCCGCGCGTTTTCTTTCCACAGCACGGTTTCTGGATTCTGTTTTTCTTGGAGTACGTTTTCCTGGACCGCCTAGGTTGACTTTTTTATTTTTGTCTTTCTTTTGATGGAAAGCATCACCACCTTCTTTTTTAGGAGTTTTTAGTAAGAACTTCATTTTTTTCTTTTCCTTTTCGAAGTCTAAATAACGTTCTTCAATTTTTAAATCTTCTGGAATTGGAAGTTCTTTGATTTCGGTATTCATTAATAATTCTACCTCAATTTTTGGTTCTACTTCGCTTGGCGAAATCAAACTTATAGCAACACCCGTTTTATCTGCACGACCTGTTCTACCAATACGGTGCATGTATTTTTCGGGTTCTTCGGTAAATTGTAGGTTGATAACGTGCGTAATATCCGAAATGTCTAAACCACGCGCCATAATATCTGTAGTAACCAAACCTCTCAATTCGCCCGCTTGAAAAGCTGCCATCGTATTCAAACGATAATTTTGCGTTTTGTTCGAGTGAATTACTCCAAATTGCTCAGGAAATTCGCTTTCTAAGGTTTCAGAAACCAATTCTACAATACGTTTGTTGTTTACGAAAATCAACACACGGTCCATTCCCTCAGTTTCGCGAATTAGGTGTTTTAGTAAATTTAATTTTGTTAAGAAATTCGGAACTTGGTATACAATTTGCTCGATTTGTTCTAACGGAGTTCCACTTGGAGCTAAGGAAACTTCTTCTGGAAAATCGAAATATTCGTCTAACATTTCATCTACTTCTTCGGTCATGGTTGCCGAGAATAATATGTTTTGTTTTTTGCCACGCATCATGGTCAATATTGACGTTAATTGAGCACGGAACCCTAAGTTTAAGATTTCGTCAAACTCGTCAATGACTAATTTTTGCAAGGCATCAAAACGTAAAACACCATCAAGCGCTAAATCCATTACACGACCTGGCGTTCCTACTAAAATATCCACTCCTTCAGCTAGTGCTTTTCGTTGTGTATTAATGTTTACACCACCATAAATTCCAAGTGTTCGCACACTCATGTATTTGGTTAGTTTGTCCACTTCTTCTGCAACTTGCACTACTAATTCACGTGTTGGAACCAAGATAACCACTCTTGGTGATTCATTATTTTGAAATTTCCATTGTTTTAAAATAGGTAATAAGTAGGCGAAAGTTTTGCCTGTTCCCGTTTGTGCAATTCCCATTACGTCTCTTCCTGATAGAATTACAGAATGCGATTTTTCTTGAATAGGTGTAGCGTGCACAAAACCTAATTCGTCTAATGCTTTTTGTAATGATTTTGGTAAATCGAATTCTAAGAAAGTTTTCATATGTGTAAATAAAATTGTTCGCAAAGGTAAGGAAAGTTTTTTGAATCGTATTTGCTACCTTATCTAACACCAAATTGCTAGTTTTTGGTTAATTTATTAGTACTTTAGACTTTTGTACAATATTTTTGTAAAAGACTAGTTTATCATTGTAATGTTTAAATATTACGCACTTCTTTTTTTGGTACTTGTAATTTCCTCGAAAGGAAATGCACAGACTATCGACAGAAAAGGCGATAGTATATCGGTTTATCAAGGAATTAATGATTTTTCAAAAAAAAATAAATTTTCTCGTTTTGTTTACAAATTAATTTTCAGGGAATCTGCACTTAAAGTTGATGAATTAATACCCTTTAAGCCTAAGAAAGAACTTAAAGTGGTAAAAAAACATCAGGAAGGAAAAATAATTCGGAATATAACCATAGAAACTCTTGATCCTTTTGGATTTTCGGTTTTAGATGAGAAAAAGATTCCTAAGAAAAAATATGAGAAAATCGGAAATTCAGCACACATAAAAACAAAAGAAATTACGATTCGCAATATCATGCTATTGAAAAAACATGATAGTTTGGATGCAAAGTTATTGTATGAATCTGAACGTTTAATTAGAAGTCAGCGCTATATTAGAGAAGTAGCAATTGTTCCTGTAGAAATACCTAATAATAAAGATTCTATAGATTTGAAAGTAAGGGTTTTAGACTCTTGGTCTTTAATTCCTACTGGAAGTCTGTCATCTACAGATGGAAGTATAAAATTAACGGAACGAAATATCTTAGGATACGGACATTTGATAAGTGGAAATTTTAAAAGACGATTTGACACCAAGGAAAAAGCCGTTTATGGTCAGTATACAATAAATAATATAAAAAATACTTTCATGAGATTGGATTTGAATTATGCGAAAGAGTTTGATAATGATAGCAGAAGAAGTATCAATATTAATCGACCTTTTTATTCTGTTATTACTCAAAATGCTGGTGGATTTTATTTTGAAAATCAATTATTGACAGAAATTTTTCCAGTAAATGATACAATTCAATCATCTAGTTTTTCCTTTGATTTTCAAGAATATTGGTATGGAAGAGCTATCAAAATTAATTCAAAATCTAATTCTGAGCGGTATTACAGGAATTTAATTGTTGCTCTGACTTATAATGAAAAGCGATTTGGTCGATCACCAGATGTTATTTTAGATCCATCAAATTATTTTTCTAACGAAAAGAATTGGATCGGAATGTTAGGTATTTCGAGACAAAAATTCTACCAAGATAAATTTATTTTCAATTATGATATCGTTGAAGACATTCCTTACGGAGAAAATATTGCTTTGATAATTGGACATCAAGATAAAAATTCTAACTCTAGACTGTATACAGGTTTGACCCTTTCTTACGGGAAAAAATTCACTTTTGGATATGCAAGTGGTTTTGCAGAGTGGGGAAGTTTTTATGATTCTAAATTTACTGAGCAAACAACTTTTAAGTTAGGCTTTAATTATTTTAGTCCCTTATTTTCTTTAGGTTCCTGGCGATTTAGACAATTTTTTAAACCTACTTATGTTTGGGGGAACAATCGCGATGTTTCTTTCAAAGACAGATTAACACTTTTAGAAGAAGAAGGTTTGTCTGGTTTTAATAACCGATTGAATGGTACACAAAAGTGGACCTTATCTTTTCAAACACAATCCTACATTCCAGGAAATTGGTACGGATTTCGATTTAGTCCGTATTTCAATATTACTTTAGGTTCTTTAGCTGATGAAAAGGCTTTGTTTTCAAGCAAGGTTTATCCCAAATTTAGCATTGGAGCTTTAATTAACAATGACTTCTTGGTTTTTAACAGCTTTCAGATTTCATTTTCGTATTATCCAACAATTCCATTTGAAGGCGATAATATTATGAAATTTAATTCTTTTGAAAATACCAGTTTAACACTCTATGATTTCCAATTATCTAAACCTGCTTATGTAAAGTATGAGTAATCAAGAAAAAATAGCGATTTTAGATTGTCATTGAAAACAATTTTGTCTCTGGTGCTTTTCTGATTAAACGTAAATCGAATGCCATACAAATATTTCTAACGAAAGGTTTTCCTTTTTCGGTTACGGTAATCGTTTTATCTTTAATAGTCAATAAGCCATCGTCTTGCATTTCTTCTAAACTAGCTAATACTGAAGGTAATTCAGGAAAATCCAATGCTTCGTTTTTCCAAGAAGTAGTGAATTGGCACATCAAATTTAAGATGTGTTTTCTAATTATTAAGTCTTCAGAAGTTAAGACATGACCTCTGAAAATTGGCAATTGGTCTTCTTCTAAATGGGTGTAGTAATCTTCAATAGTTTTTTCGTTTTGAGCAAAACTGTACCAACTATCACTAATTGAAGAAACGCCTAAACCTATCATCAATTTCGTTTTTGAAGCCGTGTAACCCATG
Organism: Flavobacterium sp.; assembly: GCA_019105125.1. Taxonomy (GTDB): domain Bacteria; phylum Bacteroidota; class Bacteroidia; order Flavobacteriales; family Flavobacteriaceae; genus Flavobacterium. The sequence goes on along the minus strand of JAHRWO010000334.1, from coordinate 683 downwards.
AAATTGCGATGCAAAGTTCCGTTTTTAAAAGAATTGTACATGCTATCGTTTTCTAAAGCAAAGTGGTCCATTCCGATTTCATGATACCCATTTTGGGCTAACTGTTTTTTACCTTCTTCATATAGCATTCGTTTTTCATCGTCTTTAGGTAAATCTTCATCTTTAAAACCACGTTGTCCATTTCCTTTAATCCAAGGTACATGAGCATAGCTATAGAAGGCTAATCGGTCTGGTTGTAATGATTTTGTTTTATCAATCGTGTCTTTTACGTCTGCTAAAGTTTGGAATGGAAGCCCAAAAATTAAATCGTGACCAATGGAAGTATATCCAATTTCTTTTGCCCAAAAGGTAACTTTTGCAACATTGTGAAAAGGTTGGACTCTGTGAATAGCTTCTTGAACTTTAGGCGAATAATCTTGCACCCCAAAACTTACTCTTCTAAAGCCCAAATCATATAATTTTTGTAAATGGTGTTTTGTAGTATTGTTTGGATGTCCTTCAAAACTAAATTCATGTTCTTCAGCTTTCGTTGCGAATTGAAATATTCCATTGATCAGACGTTCCAAATTTTCCGAAGAGAAAAAAGTAGGAGTTCCACCACCTAAATGAATTTCTTTAATTATAGGTTTTCTTGGGAATAAATCGCAATACAATTTCCATTCTTTAATCACCGCAGTTATGTA
>JAHRWO010000327.1 GCA_019105125.1 Flavobacterium sp. | reverse complement strand
GGTGATGGGTGATGGGTTCCAATGACCAATTACCGATAACCAATTACCAAATTTCTTGCAAAGATAACAACAGAAAACTACTTTCAACAATTCTTTTATCTTTGTTCTTTATTCTATTTTCTTTCAAATGAGTTTTATTGATATTGTTTTTGCGGTTTTATTGGGTTTTGCAGTTTATAAAGGATTAAAAAACGGACTTTTTGTGGAAGTCACTTCTCTATTAGCCTTGGTTGCTGGAATTTATTTAGCGATTAAATTTTCGAGTTTAGTAGGTGCGATTTTTACTGGATTTGTCCCAAGTTGGAATCCGAAATATATTGAAATTACCGCTTTTATCATCACTTTTTTGTTGGTGGTGATTGGCATTCACTTAAGCGCAAAAATTTTAACCAAGTTAGCTGATTTTGCTTTTTTAGGTTGGATAAACAAATTAGCTGGTGTAATTTTTAGCTTGTTGAAAACGATTTTAGCGTTGAGTGTAGTACTTTTTATTTTTGAAAAAATCAACATCAACAACATGCTACTTTCTAAAGAAACACAAGAGAATTCGATATTTTATAATCCCATTCAGAATATTTCAAAAGCAATTTATCCTACGATTGAAGGTTGGTATGATAGTTTGAAGAAGGAAGTTGATAATTAATTTGAAATCTTGATTTTTAATTCTTTAAGGATACTATTGAAATCAGAATTATATTCATTTTTTGCAGAATAATCCCAAAAACCGTCATTTCTTTTTGTAATTCTTAATAAAATTGGTTCTTGTTTTGCGAATATTCGAGCGTTGAAAAATAAGACTTGATACAATTGGAAATACCATTTTTTTCTTGAATCAATTATTTCAATTGATTTTATTTCTGAATAATTAAAAGTTCTGAATTCCCAATAATCAATTGCTTTTATTTCAAAGTAATCGTCATATACTTTAATAATTGGATAGCCTTTTACTTCAAAGACGATTGGTTCTTTCATAATTATCCTATTGAAAACTGAGACTGAACACTGAACACTATTCCTTCACTTCCTTAATCGCTTCTTTGTCAATCCACGCTTTGGTTTTGTCGGTTAGTTCTACTTGTTTCCAGTTGCCTAATTCTTCTAAGACGAAAACTTTTGTGCCTTCGTGAAGCGTTACTACATCTTCCGAACTGTTTTTTGGTTCGGATTTCAAAGTAGTGGATTCTGCAAAAACGATGGCTGGATTGTAATTTGCATCAAATTTCTTTTGTAAAAAAGCGGAGAAAACGGTTACTCCAATTCCAATTAAAAATAACAAAAACAAACTGAAAAAAGTGCGTTTTAAAAACACGGTATTTCCGAAATAATATCCAAGAAAAGTAAGTAAAGTCAATAAAGCCATAAAAACAGCTATCCAAGCCCAAGTATCATAATGAAATGTGCTCGTAAACTCTTTTACCATTTTCTTAAGACCGACTTCTGGAAGGATTTTAATGTCGTCTATCGCCATTTTTTGCGCAAATGACAGATTGGTTTGAATGGCTTCGTCATCTGGGTTTAAAAGCAATGCTTTTTCGTAATTGTAAATTGATGGGGCTACTTTTCCTAGTTTGTAATAACAATTGGCAATATTAAAATACAAATCAGCCGATTCGTTGCCTTGATTGGCAATGTTTTCGAAAGATTGTAAAGCTTGTTCGTAATCGCCTTTGTTGTATAAATCGTTTGCTTTTTTGAAGGTAGCGTCGATGGATTGACTTGCTAAGGCGAATTGAAATGTGAGTATGAAAAGGAGAATGTGTTTTTTCATTTTTAATTTTTTTTAACCACAAAGGGCACAAGGAAGGCACTATGAGCACTATGCTTATATTTCAAAAATTTAGCCACTAAAGTGGTCACTAAGCTTTGGCTATAATATTCCGTTGATGACTCTTTGTACTCCGTTTTTTAAAAGTTTGACATTAAAATTAATTAACAACCCCAATTTACAATCGGTCAATTTTAAATAGGTTAACAACTGTGCTAAATGAACTTCGTTTAATGTTTCAACTGCTTTGATTTCAACAATAAATTTATCTTCAATAATTAAATCTATTCTATAACCAACATCTAACTTTACTTCTTCATAAACTAGAGGTAATGGTTTTTGTTTTTCAACTTTAAGATTCGATTTCTTTAACTCATAATACAAACATTCTTCATACGCACTTTCAAGTAAACCCGGACCTAACGCTTTATGAACTCGTAAAGCACAATCAAATACTATTTTTGAAATTTCTTGTTCCGTCATAATTCATTTTTTTGTGTTCGTTGTGCCTTCCTTGTGTCCTTTGTGGTTAGATTTGTTTTTCAAGTTCTGAAATTCGTTCCACAGCTCGTTCAAAATCATTTGTCATGGCAATATCGGTTGCTGGTGCGTATCGTGCGAATTCGCAATCGTTCATTAATTCCATAAATCGATTAATACTTTCTTCGGATGCGTTTCGTTGTTGTAATAATTCGATGATGTTTTCTTTGCTCATTTCAACCGTTTCGATATGTAATTTGGCTTTCAAGAAATTGTGTAATGCTTTTTCCATTGCCATATAAAACGGTACTTTGTCGCCCATTTGTTTTTTGGCCTCCGACAAATATTTCTTAACCAATTTGTTGTTTTGTCTGATTCTGTTTCCAACTACATCGGCATCTTTAGCTTCTTTTTGTTTTCTGGCAATCATCACAATTGGAATCAATAATAATGGCGCAAGTAACAAACTATAAAACAATCCAGAACCTAAGAAATCTGCTCTAGAAGCAGAAACAAATTCCGTTTTCAACTTATTGAATTGGAATACTTCTTTTTTCTGAATCACTTGTTTGTTGGTACTTGGTGTATTGGCTACAAACGTTGCATCACCTTCAGCCACATCAATTGTGATTTCTTTTGATGTGATGGTTTTATACGATTTACTTGCCAAATCGTAATACGAAAACTCCATTGGTTTAATCGTGTATTTTCCTTTAAACTGTGGAATAATCGTGTATTTATCCGAAACTTTTCCGACCATACCCGTTAATGGCGTTTGCACATTTTCGGTATGTGATGGTTCGTACATTTCTAAAGCAGTTGGAACTACGGGTTTTGGCAACGTGAATAATTTTAAATTTCCTTTACCTGAAACACTCACTTCCAAATCTAACGATTCGCCTGCTTTTAAAGCTGTTTTAGATGGTGTGACTTTGAAATCAAATTTTCCAACAGCTCCAGAGAAACTTGCGGGTTTTCCATTTTCTGGAAGTGGTTTAACGTTAATGGTTTGTGTTCCTGTTGAAAGTGATTTTTCAATAACTCGCATTTCATATTCGCCAAACCAATCGCGACGACCTGTTGGCACCTCAGCATCTAAATCGATTTTGAAAGGTTCTATAGTTTTAGCGCCTGCTTCTAATGGATATAAAATCACTTTGCGAAGCACCACCATGCTATAATCTTTTCCGTTGTATTTTCCTCGTTCTGCACGCAATTGCTTCATGTCGATATACTGACTCCAGAAATCATTATACTTTGGTGCTTTGAAATTTCTGAAATTCCCAACCGTTGAACGAGGTTCAAAATACAATTTGTAAACTACTGTAACGGGCTCGTTTACAAATGGGTTTTTTGTAGATAATTCGGCAACCAAATGAATTCCTTCTCCATAATTCAGATTCGTTGGTTGTTGACCTGGATAAGTTGGCATTTGGATAGGATCGGTAATGGTGATTTTTATCGGAGCTGATTTATAAACTGTTCCATCATATTCGATTGAAGCGGCACCTATGGTAAAAGTTCCTTTTTTAGTAGGTGTTAAATAGTAAATGACTTGGGTTGAAATTTCTCGCTTTTGATTCACTCTACCATTTATAATCGTAATTGAGGTTTGGTTTCCTTTATTAATGAAAGGTCCTTCCGCTTTAAATCCGGGAAACTTTGGAGCTACAAAATTATCACCTTCATTATTGATAGAAAAAACCAATTGGAATCGTTCGTTTAGTCCATAAGAACTTCTTTCTGTTTGCGCTTCAAATTTTACTTGAGCGGAAACAGTTGTGTAAATTATTGAAATGAAAAACGCTAAAATTATTTTTTTCATA
>JAHRWO010000306.1 GCA_019105125.1 Flavobacterium sp. | reverse complement strand
TAACTAAGTTGCACTATTCTTCTTTATTTGCAGAATTTTTCTTTGCTTTAATCGCTTTCATAACCAATGGAAAAGTAGTTACTGCGATTAAAATTAAGATAATGGTTTCAATGTGTTTCTTTAAATCGATACCAAACTCTTCGTTAAAGAATCCGTACAAATAATGTCCGGCAAAAACTAAGGTAAACGACCATAAAAGCGAACTCAAAACATTATAAAACATGAACTTTCCTTTTTCCATGTGGACAATTCCTGCAATAATAGGCACAAATGTTCTCACAATAGGAAGAAAACGAGCAAAAATAATAGCTTTTCCACCGTGTTTTTCAAAGAACGCTTGCGATTCATATAAATATTTCTTTTTGAAAAAGAAACTATCTTCTTTCTTATATAAAAACTGACCGCTTTTAGCACCAAACCAATATCCGAAGATATTTCCTAAAGTTGCTGCTGATGCAATTAACAAAGCCAGAATGGTAACGTTAGACAAGTCGCTCGGAATCATGAAAAATGTTTCAACCAATTCGCGACTGTAAATTCCAGACAGAAACAACAAACTATCACCAGGTAAAAAGAATCCTGCAAACAAACCGGTTTCGGCAAAAACAATGAACAACACCATGTAAATTCCAATAGGAATTCCTCCGACTTCCATAGTTATGTAGAACTCGGGATTGAAAAGTTTGGTCCAGTGAAAATTATCCATGATGTACGTTAGATTTAGATTCCCATTTATCAATTGCAGCGGTCGATAATGCATTTCCTAATACATTCGTCATACTTCTTGCCATATCACAAAAATGGTCAATTGGTAAAATTAATGCAATTCCTTCAGGAGGAATGCCAAACATCGCACAAGTTGCCACCACAACAATTAAAGAAGCTCTTGGAACACCTGCAACTCCTTTACTAGTTAACATCAATACTAACAACATCGTCAATTGTTCTCCAATCGACATATCAATTCCATATACTTGTGCAATAAAAATACTAGCAAAAGTCATGTACATCATACTTCCATCTAAGTTAAACGAATAACCAAGAGGTAATGTAAACGATACGATTTTCGGCTGACAACCAAAACGTTCTAACTCTTCTACCATTTTTGGAAATACAGCTTCTGAACTTGTTGTTGAAAAAGCAATTAATAATGGACTTTTGATTCTTTGTAACAAGACAAACAAACGTCTACCTAAAATTGAGTAACCTACAATTAACAATAGTAGCCAAAGCACTACTATTCCAACAGAAAAGGCACCTAAATATTTTGCGTATAACGTAAATACTTCGAAACCATGTTTTGCGATAGCTCCTGCAACTGCACCTAAAACCCCTAATGGTGCTGTCCACATGATATAAGTAACCATTTTTAAGACTACGTGAGACACTGTATCGAGTAATTTTAAAATAGGTTTTGCTTCTTTTTTTGAAAAGGCTGCCAAAGCGACACCAAATAAGATAGAAAAAATTACGATTTGTAAAATTTCATTGGTTGCCAAAGCTTCAAACAAACTTTTTGGAATAACGTGCTTCACAAATTCTTCTAATGAAAATCCTTTTGAATTTTCTAATAATTCAGAAGCACTAGAAGTATCTTCTAGCTTGATAGAAGTTCCTTTTCCTGGTGCAAAAAAGTTAACTAACACCATTCCAAGAAGTAAAGAAATCAATGATGCAGAAATAAACCATGCCATTGCCTTTCCTCCAACACGACCAACCATCTTCATGTCGCCCATTTTTGCAATTCCAACCACTAAAGTTGAAAAAACTAATGGAGCTATAATCATTTGAACTAATCGGATAAATATGGTTCCAAGAAGTTTTATATTTTTTGAAAAAGCATCAATTGAATCTGGAAACTGATAATGTACAATTCCGCCCATTGCAACGCCTATTACAAGCGAAATGATAATTAATATGAATAGTTTATTATTTTTCACAAAAAAAATTTTGAGTAAATTTATTAAAACAATTTAGTTTAAGATAGTTTATTTACAGATTTTGCAACAATCATAGAAACGGCTGCATCACCTGTAACATTAACGGTAGTTCTACACATATCTAAAGGTCGGTCAATGGCAAAAATTAAAGCTAAACCAGCTTCTGGAATTCCAGCTTGTGCTAACACAATTACCAACATTACCATTCCGGCACCAGGAACAGCAGCACTTCCGATAGAAGCTAAAGTTGCGGTTACAATAATTCCTAATTGAGTAGCTAAAGATAAATCCATACCAAAAGATTGTGCAATAAAAACAGCTGCAACCGCTTGATATAAACTGGTTCCATCCATATTAATTGTAGCGCCAATAGGTAAAACAAAACTAGCTACTTCATCATCAACTCCTAAATTATCAACGGTTCTTTCCATAGTAACTGGTAAAGTTGCCGCACTTGAACTCGTTGAAAAAGCTAATAATTGAGCTGGAGAAATTCCATTGATAAAAAATTTTGGGCTTTTCTTAGCGAATACTTTAACCAAAAATAAATAGAAAGACATTACTAAAATTAATCCTATAATCACGGTTAAGCCATACATACCAAGTGCTTTAAACAAATCTAAACTTGGCGATTCGGCTACAATAGCAGCTAGTAATGCAAAAACACCAATAGGCGAAAACAACATTATAATATCAATCATTTTTAAAATAATTTCATTGAAACTATCAAAAAAATCTTTAACTGGTTTTGATTTATCCTCAGGCAATAAAATCATAGCAATTCCAAAAATTACTGCAAAGAAAATTACCTGCAACATATTTCCGTTATCAGATGAAGCTTTGATAATATTGTCTGGAACTATATCGATTAAGGATTGTAATGGCCCAACTTCACTTTGCTTAGCAGCAGCTTCAATTTTAGAGTTAGCATCAGCGGTATAACTTGAAACTAATTCGGTTCTGGTTTGTTCAGAGATAAAGCTTCCAGGTTTAATAATATTAACAATTACTAATCCAATAGAAACCGCAATAACCGTTGTTAGTATATATAATCCGATAGTTCTTCCGCCCATTTTAGACAGCTTAGAGATATCTTTTAAGTCAGAAATTCCTTTAATTAGGGAAGCCAAAATCAGTGGAACTGCAATTAACTTTAATAAATTAATAAAGATGGTTCCAAAAGGTTTTACCCAATCCACAATAACGTCTTTTCCCCATGTAAATTGAATCAATATAAAAGCGAATAAAACCCCGAAAACCATTCCAAGTAATATTTGCCAGTGTAGTGCTAATTTTTTCATTATCAAATTCACTTTTAAGATTGTGAAAATAGGGATATTTTTTGAAAAAATTGCTACATTTAGCTTCGTTTTAAAAATAACAGATATGAAAAATTACATTTTTCTCATTTTCAGCATGATAAGTATGAGTACATTAGCACAGCAAAACCTAACTCCAGAAACCTTATGGCAATTAGGAAGAGTAACACCTTTAGGAATTTCAAAAGATGGAAAACTTTTGGTTTATAAAGTCGGAACGCCTTCCATTGAAGAAAATAAAATCAATTCAAAATATTACACGATTCCAGTTCAAGGAGGAAATGCTACCTTGGTGGAGGATTATAAATCATTATTAGCCGACAAAAATGTTTCTCCTGATGGAAAATTATTGCTGTTTTCTAAAGAAGTTAAGGTGGAAAAATTATTGGGAAAAGACCTTTATCCAGAATTATCAAAAACCACAGCTCAAGTTTATACTGGCTTGGATTACCGTCATTGGGATACTTGGAACGACGGAACACACAATCATGTTTTCTATTCAGAGAATAAAAAAGATGCGGTTGGAATTGACATTATGCCAAACGAACCTTATGATGCCCCTCAAAAACCTTTTGGTGGTGATGAAGATTACATTTGGTCTCCTGATGGAACAAAAATCATCTATGTTTGCAAAAAGAAAGCCGGAACAGCTTACGCAACCAGTACCAACACCGATTTATACGAATACGATTTAGCTACAAAAACAACAAAAAATCTTACTGAAAGCAATTTAGGTTACGATACGCATCCGATTTTTTCTCCAAA
>JAHRWO010000302.1 GCA_019105125.1 Flavobacterium sp. | reverse complement strand
TTTCTAAAAACGACGGTGGCGGAAGACGCGATCACAACGGAAGAAATTCTGGTGGCGGAAGACGTGAAGGCGGATTTAGAGGCGAAAGAAACGGTTCTGCTCCAAGAAGAGAAGGCGGAAGAGACGGAGGTTTCAGAAGCGATAGAGGTTCTGCCCCAAGAAGAGAAGGTGGTTTCAGAGGTGAAAGAAGCAGTTCGGCTCCAAGAAGAGAAGGCGGATTTTCTGATAGAGCTCCAAGACGTGCTGAAAGTGCTGGAGATTCTTCAAGACCAAGAAGACCAAGAAGAAGCTAACGATTTTTCGTTAATTTTCTTATAAATTTAAAAAAAACTACAAAATATCATCTTTAGATTCGTATTTTTGAATCAATATTTTAAGGATGAAGTATTTTGTAGTTTTTCTTTTTTTAACCTTATCTCAATTTTGTTTCGCGCAGAAGGATTCTCTCGTGACGAACATTAAAGGTACTGTTATCAACAACGAAACCAAACTACCTCTTAGTAATGTTCACGTAATTAATGCCTCACGTGTTAAAGGAACAGTCACCTCTCCTAGCGGAACATTCGAAATTGAGGCCAAAGTGAATGACACCATTTTATTTACTTACTTAGGTTATGAAAATGTAAAAGTTAAAGTTACAAACGACTGGGCAAAAGATATAACCACAAAAATTTATCTCAGCGAAAAAACGTATGTCTTAGAGGAAGTTGTTGTTTCAAAATATAACTTAACTGGGTATGTTGAAGTAGATACCAAAATCATCCCCGTTGCAAGTGATGCTTATCGTTATAATATTTCTGGATTAAATCTTGGATATGAAGCTGGTGATAAATCACCTAGTGCTGTTTCAAAAGTTTTGGGATCTATTTTTAATCCTGCGGATTTGCTTTACAATGTATTTGGAAAACGACCAAATGAAATGAAAAAGCTAAAGGCAATGAAAAAAGATGATACTATTCGAAATCTTTTAGCTACCAAATTTGACAGAGTCACTTTAGCCACATTGCTTGAAATTGATAAAGACGACATCCCAATGATTTTAGAAAATTGCAATTACTCTGAATATTTTATCAAAACAGCTAATGACCTTCAAATTATGGACGCTATTAGTGCTTGTTATGAAGACTATAAAATTTTAAAAAAGAATAAATAATTCTCTTTACTTCTTCTCTCTATCTAATAATTCAGTTGTTCTAAAACAAATCTAGAAGTAAAATTAGTATGAAAGCAACCCAATTATATAAAGATTTTTTCGAAAGAGAAAAAGCTAGTGGATTAGTATTAATCACTTTTACTCTTATTTCCTTACTAATTGCTAATTCAGGTTTTGGAGCCGCCTACACCGATTTATGGGAAACAAATTTTGCTGGACATAGCATTGAACATTGGATTAATGATGGTTTAATGACCATTTTCTTTTTATTGATTGGTTTAGAATTAGAACGAGAAATTTACAAAGGAGAATTATCTCAAATTAAAGATGCTTTATTGCCAATTTTCGGAGCACTCGGAGGTATGATAGTGCCTGCAGCACTGTTCTTACTATTTAATTTTGGCACTAACACACAGTCGGGAGCAGGAATTCCTATGGCGACTGATATTGCATTTGCATTAGGAATTTTATCTTTACTCGGCAATCGAGTACCCACCTCATTAAAGGTGTTTTTGACGGCACTTGCTGTTATAGATGATCTTGGAGCTATAATCATCATTGCTGTTTTTTACACTAAAACATTACTATGGAGTAATTTACTGATTGCTTTAGGCATTTTTATTATTTTACTTACTCTTAATCGAATAAAAATACATTCCTTAATTCCTTATCTTGTTGGAGGAGTTTTTATGTGGTATTTCATGCTTCATTCTGGAGTTCATGCCACTATAACCGGAGTTCTTTTGGCATTTGCTATACCATTTGGAGATGGAAGTGAAAAATCCCCCTCCTATATTTTACAACATTTTTTACACAAACCGGTAGCTTTCGTAATTATGCCCATTTTTGCTTTAGCCAATACAGCTATCATCATAGGATCCGATTTTAACACGATGATTACTCAAAATTACAGCTTAGGAATTGCTTTAGGCCTTATTATTGGAAAACCTATAGGAATCATTGGCTCATTATTTGTTGCAGTAAAACTTAAACTTTGTCAACTTCCCAATGAAATTAATTGGAAATCCGTTTTAGGAGTAGGTTGCTTAGCCGGAATTGGTTTTACAATGTCTATCTTCATAACGCTTTTAGCTTTTGAAAATGAAACTATAATTAACAATTCTAAATTTATTATCTTACTTTCCTCTTTAATTGCAGGATTTATTGGATTTATGACATTAAAAGTAACACTAAAAGAGAATTATCAAGAAGAAGATTAATTTCAAATTTTAGCCTGAATTTCGTAAAACTTCTTTTCGATAAAATCAATATCTTTTATCGATTTTCGGGTCCAATCCAAACGTTTTTCTAAAACTTCTTCTTCTGTCAATTGCCAATTAATATTAGACTGTCGTAATCGAGTTGTGATATCTTGTATAATAATAGCAGCAGAAACCGAAATATTTAAACTTTCAGTGTAACCCACCATCGGAATTTTAATAAACCCATCCGCTTGTTCAATCACTTCTTCAGAAAGTCCATTTTTTTCTGTTCCGAAAAATATTGCTGATGGTTTTGAAATATCAAATTCATGTAACATGCAAGAATCGTTATGAGGCGTAGTAGCTATGATTTGATATCCTTGTGCTCTCTTAGCATCAATACAGCTTTGAACAGTGTTAAATCGATTCACATCAACCCATTTTTGTGCACCCATTGCAATTTCCGAATCAATACGTTTTCCAAATTTTTGTTCTATTACATTTAATTCTTGTACTCCGAAAACTTCACAACTACGCATTACCGCGCTAGTGTTGTGTAATTGATATACATCCTCCATCGCAATGGTAAAATGCTTAGTTCTGTTTTTTAAAACACGTAAAAAACCTTCTTTTCTATTTTCGGTAAGAAAACCTTCTAAATATGTTAACAACTCTTGATTAAATTTCTCCATAAGGCAAAAATAATACTACTTTTTTTATTATTTTAGACAAAAAAAAGAAAACTGCATGACTCAAGAAGAACTTTTACCCCTATTGCTTAAAAAAGACGATAGGTCATTTACACTGCTTTATGACAATTATGCCAAAAGCTTGTATGGAATTATTTTCAATTTAATCAAAGACAAAGAAGAAGCCGAGGACGTGCTTCAAGAAGTATTTGTCAAGATTTGGAAAAACATTGATTCGTACAATACTTCTAAAGGCCGATTGTACACTTGGATGTTGAATATTGCTCGTAATTCTTCCATTGATAAATTACGTTCTAAAAACTTTAACAATAGTCAGAAAAACTTATCGGCTGATAATTTCGTACATCTGTTAGATGACAATGCGAAGACAATCAATAAAATAGATGCGATAGGAATTAAAGAATTCATCAAAAAATTGAAACCCAAGTGTATCCAATTAATCGATTTATTGTTTTTTAAAGGATATACACAGCAAGAAGCATCGGAAGAGTTAGAAATTCCATTAGGAACGGTAAAAACTCAGAATAGAAATTGTATGAATGAATTAAGACTGATGATCAATGAATAGTAGAGAATATATAGAATCAGGAATTTTAGAATTGTTTGTATTTGGAAAACTTTCCGAAGAAGAAATTGCGGAAGTTAACCAAATGGCAGCACAATATCCTGAAGTAAAAGAAGAAATAAAAGCTATTGAAAACGCGGTAATTAACTTATCCTATAGCGTTGCTCCTCACCTTTCAGCTACTAATTTTGAGAAAATCAGAGCCGAATTATTAGGAAGAAACAAAGTAATCGAAATGAAACCTAAAACAAATTGGGCACAATACACAGGTTGGGTTGCAGCTGCTGTGTTAGTGGTTGGTTTCGGACTTCAATTTTATAAATTAAATCAAACGAATGAAACCTTGAATAATGTTTCGACCGAAAAAAACTTATTACAAGAGTCAATTGTGGATTTAGAATTAAAGAAGAAAGAATCAGAAGAAGTCTTGGCTATTTTGAGAGACACAAGCAATGTCGCTATTGCTTTAGCAGGTCAACAAGTAGCTCCAGAAGCTTTTGCTAAGGCTTATTACAACAAAACTACTAAAACCGTTTACATCGATGCTTCAGGATTGCCTGAACCTCCAAAAGGAATGGTGTATCAAGTATGGTCATTACAGTTAGAGCCTGTTTTAACACCAACAAGCATTGGTTTACTTGATTCTTACGCTACAAGCTCAACTAAGGTTATAAAAGTAGAAAATGCCGAATCCCCACAAGCATTCGGAATTACTTTAGAACCGGCTGGAGGAAGCGCTAGTCCAACATTAGAACAACTTTACACTTTAGGAAAAGTATAATCAAAATGCGTCTGTATGGACGCATTTTACTTTTATAAAAATTGCAAAAGAAAAGAAAATGAAAAAAATTGTAGTATTAACTGGCGCCGGAATTAGTGCTGAAAGTGGCATTAAAACATTTCGCGATGCTGATGGTTTGTGGGAAGGCCACGATATCATGGAAGTCGCTTCTCCAATTGGTTGGAAAAAAAATCCAGAATTGGTTTTAGACTTTTATAATAAAAGAAGAGCCCAACTTTTATCGGTTAAACCCAACAAAGCTCACGAAATTTTATCCGAACTAGAAGAACATTTCGATATTCATATTGTAACTCAGAATGTAGATGACTTACACGAAAGAGCTGGAAGCAACAAAGTAATTCATTTACATGGTGAATTATTAAAAGTACGAAGCATTTCAAACGAAAACTTCGTAATCGATTGGAAACACGATTTAAATCTAGGTGATTATGATTTAGAAGGCAACCAATTACGACCTCATATCGTTTGGTTTGGCGAGGATGTTCCGATGATTGAACACGCTATTGATGTAGTAGAAACGGCTGATATTTTAATTATCATCGGAACTTCATTACAAGTCTATCCTGCTGCTGGATTGATGAATTATGTAGACCAAAACGTTCCGGTTTATTATATCGACCCAAATCCAGCCACGATTTATGATTTACCAAACGAGTTAAAAGTGTTACCTCTAACCGCCGTTGAAGGAATGAAAATTGTAAAAGAGGAATTGGTAAATTCTATCCAAAAAACTTCTGACATCTAACTTCTAACTTCTAACTTCTTATTATATTTGCACTTCTTTAAACAACACACAACAAAATGCAATTAACAGAATTAAATGCTATTTCGCCAATTGATGGTCGTTATAGAAGCAAAACTATTTCATTATCTCCTTATTTTTCTGAAGAAGCCTTAATTAAATACCGCGTTTTGGTAGAGGTTGAATATTTTATTGCTTTGCGCGAAGCTGATTTACCTCAATTAGCCAAAATTGATAAATCGATTTACGATTCTTTAAGAGCTATTTACAAAAACTTTTCTACCGAAGATGCGCTTTGGATTAAAGAAACCGAAAAAACTACGAATCACGATGTTAAAGCGGTGGAATATTTCATCAAATCGAAATTCGACGGTTTAGGATTACAAGAATTTAAAGAGTTTATCCATTTCGGATTGACTTCTCAAGATATCAACAATACAGCGATTCCTCTTTCGACAAAAGAAGCGTTTGAAAATGTATATTTACCTGGTTTAGTAAGTGTAATTGCAAAATTAAAAGAATTAGCAATGGAATGGAAAGACGTTCCAATGTTAGCTAGAACTCACGGCCAACCAGCTTCTCCTACTCGTTTAGGAAAAGAAATTTTAGTTTTCGTTGAACGTTTAGAAGAGCAAATGCGTTTGTTGTTCAACGTGCCTTTTGCAGCTAAATTTGGTGGTGCAACTGGAAATTACAACGCTCATAAAGTGGCTTATCCAAATACAGATTGGAAAAAATTTGGAACCGATTTCGTGGAAAATAGTTTGGGATTACACCATTCGTTCCCAACAACACAAATAGAACATTACGACCATTTTGCAGCCTTTTTTGATGCTTTAAAACGTATCAACACCATTTTAATCGATTTAGATAGAGATATTTGGACGTATGTTTCAATGGATTATTTCAAACAAAGAATAAAAGCGGTAGAAATTGGTTCTTCGGCAATGCCACATAAAGTAAATCCAATCGATTTTGAAAATTCGGAAGGAAATTTAGGAATTGCGAATGCTATTTTCGAACATCTTTCAGAAAAATTACCTATTTCAAGATTACAACGCGATTTAACGGATAGTACGGTTTTACGTAATATTGGTGTACCAATGGGACACACGTTAATCGCTTTTGAAGCTACTTTGAAAGGATTAAACAAATTATTATTAAACGAAGACAAATTCGCAGAAGATTTAGAGAAAAACTGGGCGGTTGTAGCTGAGGCAATTCAAACAATTTTACGTCGCGAAGGCTATCCAAATCCATATGAAGCTTTAAAAGACTTAACCAGAACCAACACTGTAATTAACAAAGAAGCGATTCATAATTTCATCGGAACTTTAAACGTTTCTGAAGAAGTGAGAGCGGAGTTAATGCAAATTACACCAAGTAACTATTTAGGGATTTAATCTCTCAATAAGCATATCATATTTATAACAAATCTGCTTTTATCATTTTGGTAAAAGCAGATTTTTTTTTACCTTGGTCAAAATTGAAATATATGCCAATATCATTATCTGCAACTGCTTTACATATTCCTGATTTAATTAGCGATTTAGGGCTAATTCTTGTCACAGCTGCTATTGCAGTACTTATTTTTAGACTATTAAAACAACCGCTCGTTTTAGGGTATTTAGTAGCCGGTTTTTTAGCGGGAAGCGAATTCGATTTCTTCCCAACGGTTAAAGACATGAACAGTGTAAAAGTTTGGGCAGAAATTGGAGTTATATTCCTATTATTCAGTCTTGGACTTGAATTTAGTTTCAAAAAACTAATGAAAGTGGGTGGGACGGCTTCTATAACTGCTCTTACCCAAATCATTTCCATGGTAGCTTTAGGTTATTTCGTAGGACAAATGATGGATTGGGGCAAAATGAATAGCTTGTTTTTAGGTGTTATTTTATCGATTTCTTCCACAACCATTATCTTAAAAACCTTTGATGAACTAGGTGTTAAAACACAAAAATTCGCCGGAAATGTAATCGGAGCGTTAATTGTACAAGATATTTTAGCCATTTTAATGATGGTTTTATTGTCAACTGTTGCGGTAAGTCAGCAATTTTCGGGAACTGAATTGTTACAATCGGTTTTGAAATTGGTGTTCTTTTTAACCATTTGGTTTGTAGCGGGAATTTTCTTCATTCCAACACTACTTAAAAAAGCCAAACACCTTTTAACAGACGAAATGTTATTGATTATTTCACTGGCATTATGTCTATTAATGGTTTTATTTGCAGCTAATGTAGGCTTCTCTCCCGCTCTTGGTGCTTTTATCATGGGTTCGATTATTGCCGAAACCACGCAGGCGGAACACATTGAACATTTGGTGAAACCCGTAAAAGATTTATTTGGTGCGGTTTTCTTCGTTTCGGTCGGAATGTTGATTGATCCTGAAATGTTAATGAAATACGGATTTCCTGTAGCCATTTTAACTTTAGTGGTTATCTTAGGACAATCGTTAAGTGCAACCATTGGAGCTTTACTTTCGGGACAACCATTGAAACAATCCATCCAAACCGGAATGAGTTTATCGCAAATTGGAGAGTTTTCATTTATCATCGCTACATTAGGAATGACTTTAAATGTAACGAGCGATTTCTTATATCCAATTGTGGTTGCTGTTTCAGCTATTACAACCTTCACTACGCCATTCATGGTTAAATTTTCAACACCATTATCTATCTTTTTGGAGAAAAAATTACCAAGACGTTGGGTTAAAAAAATAGAGCGTTATAGTGCCAATACAGAAGCGATTAAATCGGTTAGTACATGGCAAATTGTACTTCGTGCTTACTTAACTCAGGTGATTATTCACTCGATTATTATTGTTGCAATTATTCTACTTTCATCCAAATATATTCTGCCATTAGTAGAAGATTCCCGTTTTGGAAATGCTATTGCAGCATTAATAACAGTTGTAATATTATCACCTTTTTTATGGGCATTATCCTTGCGAAGAGTGGCAGTAGAACAAGTGCAAGAATTAATGCAAGTCAGAAAATATCAAGGTCCGATTATCGTATTGGTTTTCTTTAGAATTGCACTTTCGCTTTTCTATATGGGATTTGTATTGAATGAATTTTTCTCTCCAGCAATCGCTATTATTGCATTGGTTATTGGAATCGTTTCCTATATTTTATTCCCAAAACGATTACATGCGTTTTACAACAAAATTGAGAGCCATTTCTTGAGAAATTTCAACGATAGAGAATTAACAAAAGAAGCCAACAAACGCCAAAATGTACTATCTCCTTGGGATGGTCACATGGCTGATTTCATTATAGCCAAAGAATCGAATTTAGCAGGTAAAACGTTGGAAGAATTGAAAATCAGAGAACAATTCGGAATCAATATCGCTTCTATCAAACGAGGTGAAATCACAATTAATATTCCGATTAGAACCGAACGTTTATTTCCAGGTGACGAAATTAGCGTTATTGGAACAGATGACGAGGTAAAGTTATTCAAAATTTATTTGGACAAACACGAAATCGATGAGCCTGAAACCAAAGTAAAAGAGGATATTATATTACAGCAACTAGAACTAAAAAATCGTGTTTGCATTGGAAAAAGTATCCGTGAATCGCAAATTAGAGAGAAAACTCACGGTATCATCGTAGGTATTGAACGCAATGGAAAACGTATTTTAAACCCAGAATCGCACTGGATTTTAGAATCTGATGATATTTTGTGGATTGCTGGTGATAGAAAAAAGATTAATGAGTTTTTGAAAGGGTAAAATACTATTTAATCTCTTTTTAAGTTATATAAAGTATTGTAAAACATTTGACATGAAAACCCAAATCACCTTATTCCTACTCCTACTTTCTTCTTTAAGTTTCAGTCAAAATCAAAACAAAATTGATTTGGAAAAACTGAAAACAAAAGTATATCAATTGGTAAACGAAGAACGTTCCTATAACGACAGAAAAGTACTTGGTTTGGATGCTCATTTAAAAAAAGCCGCAGACGACCATGCCAAATACATTGCAAAAGCACAAACATTATCGCACGAACAGACTGATGCTAAAAAGCAAAGTCCAAAAGAACGAGTTTATTTTTATGGTGGAAATTCGTTTGTTCTGGTGGGTGAAAACTTATTATTCACAGGAATTAAAGACCAAATTTACTCTGAAACTGATTTAGACACTTTAGCTTTAAAAATGTTCAATCTGTGGAAGAAATCACCCAATCATTTGAAAAATATTTTAGACCATCAATATTTTTACACTGAAATCGGTTTTAGTATTGACTGGGAAAACAAGAAAATATATGCAGTACAAATATTTGGAGCTAAGTAATTAAACACAAATTTCACGAATTAGCACGAATTAATTGGTGTAAATTAGTGAAATTCGTGTTCATTTTTAAGTACAAAAAAAACCTGATAGCTAACAACTATCAGGTTTCTATTTTTACTGAACACTGTGACTGATCACTGAACACTAAAACTATCTCGAATAATTCGGAGCTTCTTTCGTAATCGTCACGTTATGTGGATGACTTTCGCCAATTCCACTCGCCGTGATTCTAATGAAACGCCCAGTTTCTTGTAAGGTTGGAATATCTTTTGCACCACAATATCCCATTCCGGCTCTCAAACCACCAATGAATTGTTGCATGCTTTCGTTTAATTCTCCTTTGTAAGGCACACGACCTACAATTCCTTCTGGAACTAATTTCTTCACATCATCTTCTACATCTTGGAAATAACGGTCTTTAGAACCTTCTTGCATTGCCTCAACAGAGCCCATTCCACGGTACGATTTGAATTTTCTTCCTTCAAAAATAATCGTTTCTCCTGGCGATTCTTTTGTTCCTGCTAATAACGAACCTAACATCACACAATCAGCACCCGCAGCAATCGCTTTTGGAATATCTCCTGTGTAACGAATTCCACCATCAGCAATAACTGGAACTCCCGAACCTTTTAAAGCCGCAGCAACTTCTAAAACCGCTGAAAATTGTGGAAATCCAACTCCAGCCACAACTCGCGTTGTACAAATCGAACCTGGACCAATTCCAACTTTCACTGCATCAGCTCCGTTCTGTGCTAAATATAAAGCCGCTTCTGGAGTTGCAATGTTTCCAACTACAACATCTAATTCAGGAAATTTTGCTTTTACTGCTTTTAATACATCTACCACACCTTTTGTATGTCCGTGAGCCGTATCGATAATTACTGCATCAACTCCAGCATTTACTAAAGCAGTTGCTCTATCCACTGCATCAGCCGTAACTCCTAAAGCCGCAGCTACACGTAAACGACCAAATTTATCTTTATTAGCGATTGGCTTTTGCGTTAGTTTGGTAATATCTCTAAAGGTAATTAAACCTACTAATTTATTATTGTTGTCAACTACTGGTAATTTTTCAATTTTATTTTCTTGAAGAATATCTTCTGCTTCATGTAAAGTGGTTCCTTGAGCAGCCGTTACTAAATTTTCAGAAGTCATTACTTCTAAAATCGAACGTGAATTTACTTTTTCGAAACGTAAATCTCTATTCGTTACGATTCCTTTTAAAATTCCGTTTTCATCAACTACAGGAATTCCGCCAATGCTAAATTCTTTCATTGCCATTTTCGCATCACCAACATTTGCAGTTAAAGGCAACGTTACCGGATCGATAATCATACCGCTTTCAGCACGTTTTACTTTCTTTACTTTCGCTGCTTGTTGCTCAATCGTCATGTTCTTGTGTAACACGCCAATCCCTCCTTCTTGTGCCATAGCAATTGCCATAGAACTTTCGGTAACCGTATCCATTGCAGCGGAAACGATAGGAACATTCAACGTAATATTTCTCGAAAATTTCGATTGAATATTTACTTCTCGTGGTAAAATTTCGGAATAATTTGGAATAAGCAAAACATCGTCGTAAGTAAGACCTTCGCCAACGATTTTAGTTGTGTGTGCTTTCATGGTGCAATTTGTAGTTGTTGTTAAATTGCGTGCAAATATAGTAAAACTTAGCCGAATAATCTATTTCTTTTAAGAATAAATTATGTAACTTGCATATTAATTTTTCATCTTCAATGAGCGATTCTAAAAAAAATATTACAGGCCTATCCGATTTAGAAGTTTTAGAATCCGCAAAAAAACACGGAACCAACTCCGTCGAACATCAGAAAAAAAACCATTTTCTGAATTCTATTTTAGATATCGTGAAAGAACCTATGTTTCTTTTACTATTTACCGCTACGAGTATTTATTTCATAACAGGAGATTACGGCGATGGTATTTTCATGGCTTTTGCAATTGTATTTGTAATTGCGATTTCGGTTTTTCAAGAATCTAGAAGTCGCAATGCCATTGAAGCTTTAAAAAAACTAACCCAACCGAAATGCAAAGTCATACGCAATGGTTCTGTAATCGAAATCCCAACAGAAGAAATTGTCATTGGTGATTGTGTTCAATTAGAAGAAGGTGCTTTTATTCCTGCTGACGGAATTATTTTTTCATCCAACGATTTTTCGGTAAACGAATCAATACTAACAGGTGAATCTTTAGCTGTATTTAAATCGAATGAATCCGAAAATAAACAAGTTTTTCAAGGTACAATTGTAGCTTCTGGCTTAGCAATTTGCGAAGTAACTGCTATCGGAAATAAAACACAATTAGGAAAAATTGGTTCGAGCTTAAATGAGATTGAAGAAGAAAAAACGCCTTTGCAAATTCAAATCGGGAATTTCGTTACCAAAATGTCGATTATAGGTTTGGTCATATTTGCCATTGTTTGGGCAATTAATTACTATAACTCCAGATTAGTTTTAGATAGTTTATTAAAGGCTTTAACCTTGGCAATGAGCGTTATTCCAGAGGAAATTCCAGTAGCATTTACCACTTTTATGGCTTTAGGTGCTTGGCGTTTGATGAAAATGGGCATCATTACCAAACAAACCAAAACCGTTGAAACCTTAGGAAGCGCCACCGTAATTTGCACCGACAAAACGGGAACGATTACTGAAAACCGAATGAGTTTAGCCGAATTGTATCTTTTTAAATCCAATTCGACAATAGAAACTTCTCAAAAACTAAATCCCGAAGCAGAAGAAGTATTGAATTTCGCCATGTGGTCGAGCGAACCCATTCCCTTTGATGCTATGGAAATTGCGATACATGAAGCGTATTCTAATTTTGAAAGCGAAGATGAAAGACCATATTTCAAATTGGTTCACGAATATCCATTAAGCGGAAAACCACCCATGATGACACACGTTTTCGAAAACGAATCGGGTAAAAAAATTATCGCTGCTAAAGGTGCTCCTGAAGCTTTAATCGCAGTCAGTCATTTAACTGAAATAGAAAAAAATCAGATTTTAGAAGCGATGAAAGCCATGATGCAAAAAGGATTCCGAGTTTTAGGCGTTGGTGTTTCGGACTTTGAAGGAACGGATTATCCAGC
>JAHRWO010000279.1 GCA_019105125.1 Flavobacterium sp. | reverse complement strand
CGGGTGAAATCGATAACTTCTTTTTGAATGTGCTTTCTGGATTTACTGACTTTATTGATAATATCGTAGGTCAAATGAACATGATTGGTTGGATTATCAGTGCTTTTTCACTTTTAGTGGGAGGTTTTGGTATTGCTAATATTATGTTCGTATCGGTAAAAGAGCGAACTAACTTAATTGGAATTCAAAAAGCGTTAGGAGCTAAAAATAAATTCATTTTGTTTCAATTCTTATTCGAAGCGGTAATTCTTTCCTTAATTGGAGGAATTGTGGGAATGTTTTTAGTTTGGTTAATTGCCTTAGTCTTATCATCGGCTTTAGATTTTGAATTTGTATTAAGTGCTTCTAATATGTTAATAGGTTCAGGATTAGCGGCTTTAATTGGATTGATTTCTGGAATTATTCCTGCAATTTCCGCTTCTAAGTTAGATCCTGTGGAAGCTATCAGAAGTGGCATGTAATTTGTGGCAATAAGTGACAATCATTTTGTAAATTTGTTGCACACTAATTATTAAAACATTTCGGAAATAATGCTAAAGCAATTATTACTCATTATATCTTTTGGATTCACAACAACGCTTTTTTCTCAAACGATAACCATAAAAGATAAAGATTCCGGGGAGCCATTAGAATCGGTTTCGCTTACATCTGAAGATAAAAAGGTTTACGTTTTTACCAATAGCAAAGGGCAGGCGGATGTTTCTGATTTTGTGAAAATCAATAAGATTACAGTTCAATCTTTTGGATATGAAACCCAAATTGTGAGTTATAACCAATTGGAATTGGCTTCTTTTCAGTTAAGTTTAGTTCCGTCATTATTAGCAATGGATGAAATTATCGTTTCTGCTAATCGATGGAAACAACACACACGTGATATTCCAGTAAAAATCACCTCTATTTCTAAAAAAGATATTCAATTGCAAAATCCACAAACGGCAGCTGATTTATTGACGGTTTCAGGAAAAGTGTTCATGCAGAAAAGTCAACAAGGAGGAGGAAGTCCCATGATTCGTGGTTTTGCTACCAATCGTTTACTGTATGCTATTGATGGTGTGCGAATGAATACCGCTATTTTTAGAGGAGGGAATATTCAAAATGTGATTTCGTTAGATCCATTTGCTATTGAAAAATCGGAAGTATTGTTTGGACCAAGTTCTGTTATTTACGGAAGTGATGCGATTGGTGGCGTAATGAGTTTTCAAACTTTAATACCGCAATTTACATTAGAAGAAAAACCCATCGTAAACGGAAGTGCTTTTACCAGATATTCGTCAGCAAATAACGAAAAAACAGGACATTTTGATGTGAATGTGGGATGGAAAAAATGGGCTTCAGTAACCAGTATCAGTTCGAATGATTTTGGTGATTTGAAAATGGGAAGTCACGGTCCGGACGAATATTTGCGCCCTTTTTATGTACAAAGACAAAATGGAGTAGATGTTGTGGTGACGAATGACGATCCTCTAGTACAGAAACCAACAGCGTATTCCCAAATCAATTTGATGCAAAAAGTGCGATTTGCTCCTAATGAAAAATGGGATTTTCAATATGGTTTTCATTTTTCAGAAACTTCAAGTTATTCGCGTTATGACAGACATATTCGATACAATAACGCTGGTTTGCCTCGTTATGGCGAATTTGATTACGGTCCACAAAAATGGATCATGAACAATTTGTCGATTTCAAATACACAAGCTACAAAAGTGTACGACGAACTTTCTATTCGAATGGCACATCAATTTTTTGAGGAAAGCAGAATTAGTCGTAATATGAACAACCCAAATCGTGCAACGCGAATTGAAAAAGTAAATGCGATTTCAGTTAATGCGGATTTTACCAAGAAAACGAGTGGAAATAATGCTGTTTTTTATGGAGTTGAATTTGTTACCAATGATGTCAATTCGGAAGGAATTGATGAGAATATCGTTACTGGAACAAGTCAAGCTGGACCAGCTCGATATCCACAATCCAAATGGAATTCATATGGAATTTATATCAATGACCAATACAAATTTTCTGAGAAAATGTTGCTTCAAGCGGGATTACGATACAACCAATTTGTATTAGATGCTGATTTTGATACTACTTTTTATCCGTTTCCTTTTACTGAAGCAAAAATCAATGATGGTGCTTTAACTGGAAGTTTTGGTTTGGTGTATCGTCCAACAGCGAAATGGGTGATTAGTTCTAATGTGGCAACAGCTTTCCGTTCTCCAAATGTAGATGATTTAGGAAAAGTGTTTGATTCAGAACCTGGTTCGGTTGTAGTTCCAAATCCAGATTTAAAAGCGGAATATGCTTATAATGTGGATTTGAATGTGGCGAAATTATTTGGTAAAAATGTAAAAGTAGATCTTTCAGGTTATTATACGTTACTAGATAATGCTATGGTAAGAAGAGATTTTACATTAAATGGCGCAACTGAAATAATCTACGATGGCGAATTGAGTAATGTGCAAGCTATTCAAAATGCAGCCAATGCAAAAGTATATGGCATTCAAGCTGGAATTGAAGTAAAATCAGCAAGTGGATTT
Source organism: Flavobacterium sp. (assembly GCA_019105125.1). Classification (GTDB taxonomy): domain Bacteria; phylum Bacteroidota; class Bacteroidia; order Flavobacteriales; family Flavobacteriaceae; genus Flavobacterium. The sequence continues at coordinate 9,915 of JAHRWO010000279.1, read as the reverse complement.
TATTTTCATGGCGATTTGAATTTTCAAAAAGGAGAAGAAGAATTGGATAACGGAACAAAAAGTGCGTCTCGACATGCGGCGCCATTTTTTGGGATAGGTCGTTTAGGATATGCTAGTTCTAAGTTAGATTTACAATTAAATGCGCAATTTAGCGATGAGGTTTCGTACGAAGATTTAGCGGAAGAAGAACGAGGAAAACAAGAAATTTATGCCATAGATGGTAATGGAAATCCGTATTCTCCTAGTTGGTACACGCTGAACTTAAAATCAATGTATAAAATGACGGAGAACTTCACGGTAACCGCAGGTTTGGAAAACATCACCGACCAACGCTATCGCCCTTACAGTTCAGGAATTGTAGCGCCAGGAAAGAATTTTGTTCTGGCTTTACGTGCTAAGTTTTAAACATAAAAAATCCCGATATAGCTATCGGGATTTTTGTTTTATCTTACTGGTTGATTTTGAATCAAATCTAAGTATAAGTTAATTTTGTTTTTCAACTCTTTTCTATGAGCGATGAAATCTAAGAAACCATGCTCTAATAAGAATTCTGATGTTTGGAAACCTTCTGGTAAATCTTTTCCTGTGGTGTCTTTTACTACACGTGGTCCAGCAAAACCAATTAAAGCTCCAGGTTCTCCAATGTTAATATCACCAAGCATTGCATAAGAAGCTGTAGTTCCACCAGTAGTTGGATCCGTACATAATGAAATGTAAGGAATTCTCTCTTCTGCTAATTGCGCTAATTTTGCTGAGGTTTTAGCTAATTGCATTAATGAAAATGCAGCTTCCATCATTCGAGCACCACCTGATTTAGAAATTAATACAAATGGAATTTTGTGTTTAATAGAGTAATCAATAGCTCTTGCAATTTTTTCACCTACAACCGCTCCCATAGAACCTCCAATGAAAGCAAAATCCATACAAGAAACTACTAAATCTTTTCCTTTTGATTTTCCAACACCCGTGCGAATTGCGTCTTTTAGTTTGGTTTTATCCATAACCTCTTTTAAACGCTCACTGTATTTTTTAGTATCTTCAAATTTCAATGGATCTTTTGAAGTTAAATTTGCATCTAACTCTGTAAATTCATTGTTGTCGAATAAAATTTCGAAATATTCTTTACTACCAATACGTACATGATAATCATCTTCTGGACTTACCCATAAGTTTCTCGCTAATTCGTCTTGATCAACGATTTTTCCTGTAGGAGATTTATACCATAAACCTTTTGGTACGTCTTTTTTAGCTTCTGTAGGAGTTGTAATTCCTTTTTCTTTTCTTTTAAACCAAGCCATATTTCTTGAAATTAGAAGTCAGAAATTAGAAATTAGAAGTTAGAAGTGATTTTTCTAAATTCTAAATTCTAAATTCTAAATTTATAATGTGTTTACGTTATTTAAATCGGCAAAAGCTTGTTCTAAACGTTTGTTGAACGTAACTTCTCCTTCACGAACCCATTTTCTAGGGTCGTAATGTTTTTTATTTGGACTGTCTGCTCCGTCTGGACTTCCGATTTGTGTTTTTAAATAATCGATTTTTGTCGTCATGTAATCGCGAATTCCTTCTGTGAAAGCAAATTGTAAATCCGTATCAATGTTCATTTTGATTACTCCGTAAGAAATAGCTTCTCTAATTTCTTCTAAAGTAGAGCCTGAACCTCCGTGGAAAACAAAATCTACTGGATTGTGACCTGTGTTGAATTTATTTTGCACGTATTCTTGCGAATTTTTAAGGATTTTTGGAGTTAATTTTACGTTTCCTGGTTTGTAAACGCCATGCACATTTCCAAAAGAAGCCGCGATGGTAAATCTTGGGCTTACTTTCATTAATTCTTCGTAAGCATAGGCTACTTCGCTAGGTTGCGTATATAATTTTGAGCTATCAACATCTGAATTATCAACACCGTCTTCTTCACCACCAGTGATTCCCAATTCGATTTCTAAAGTCATGCCCATTTTGCTCATTCTTTCTAAATATTTTTTAGAAATTTCGATGTTCTCTTCTATTGGTTCTTCAGACAAGTCAATCATGTGAGAACTGTATAATGGTTTTCCAGTTTCAGCAAAATGTTTTTCAGAAGCATCTAATAAACCATCAATCCATGGTAATAAATTTTTCGCACAATGGTCAGTATGTAAAATTACCGTTGCACCATAAGCTTCTGCTAAAGTGTGAATATGTTTTGCACCCGCAACTGCTCCTAAAATAGCCGCTTGTTGATTTTCGTTTGACAATCCTTTTCCAGCATTAAATTGAGCGCCACCATTTGAAAACTGAATAATCACAGGCGCTTTTAATTTAGCAGCTGTTTCTAAAACTCCATTAATGGTACTAGAACCTACAACATTAACAGCAGGTAATGCAAATCCTTTTTGTTTAGCGTAATTAAAGATTTCTTGTACTTGATCTCCGGTAGCAACACCTGGTTTAATATTGTGACTCATAGTAGTATGTTTTTTAGTTATAGTTGTGCAAAAATAATAATTTAAAAAATTAGAACGGATAATTAATACCAAAATTTAGAACAGTTTTGCTAAAGTTTACTCCTTTTAGCCATCGATCACCCACTTCTCTTCCCGGATCATAGGCTTTGTAGCCCAAATCAAAACGGAAAACAAAAAAGCTAAAATCGTAACGCAATCCTATACCTGAACCAACGGCTAAATCTTCCAATGAACTAAAACCATTGAAGGTGTAATCTTTGTCTTCAATATTATCAAAGACGTTCCAAATATTCCCGATATCAGCAAAAAAAGCACTGTAAAAATTACCGCCAACTCTAAAACGATATTCAATACTGTAAGATAATTTTAAGTTGGCCTCATTAAAGTCGTTTATTCCGCCACTTCTTCCAGGTCCTAAACTATAAGGCTGCCAACCTCTGTTGTCATTAGTTCCTCCAGAAAAGTAACTTCGAGAAAACGGAATAGAATTGGCATTACCATAAGGAATTGCTAATCCAGCAAAAGCTCTCATGGCTAAGGTGTTTTTCTTGCCAAAATCCCAGTGTTTGATGAAATCAACTTCTCCTTTAATGTATTGTGAATATTCAATTCCAAACAAGGTTTTATTACCATTAGCACTTAGTTCTTCATTTTTTGTTCCTGCTAATAAGGATAAAATATTTCCTGCCGATTCAATTTTGGTTTTAATAGAGTAGAAGTTGTTGTCCAATAAATTAGCTTTCGTGTTTTTGAAAAACGTAATGCCTGTTGATACAATTAAGTTGTTCTCAATTAAACGATTTCTTCTTTCGCCAATACTGCGGATAATTTGAAATTCGGTATCGGTTGGCGTCAAAGTGGTGCTCCCATTTCGTACATCATTTATAAAATTAATCGCTCCTTCCGAGGTTAAGTTGCCATTCTCTAAATTATTTGGATCCACATTATAAATTTGTGCTAAATCATTTAAAGTATTATAGGAGGAGGAATACACATTAAAATAATTTCCAGGATTTAAGTTTTTAATGAATTGTACATTCAATAAATCCAAACGAATGCTATTGTTTTGCTTAGGTGTCCAATTGTAACTATAAACTCCTGTTAAGTTTTCTTTATCAAGTCCAATATTGCGTTGGCTAGTAATACCAATGGTTGCTGTAGTGGTTGGCAGCATTTCTTTTCTGACTATTTTTCTAGTATCTATTGGAAAAACAATTCTTGGGAAATTCAATTTCGCTTCCAATCCATACTCCGAAATATTAAAGAACACGTTGTTTGGATTCGCTAAATCTCTTGACGAACCAATATTTCCTTTTGCTGATAATTCAAAGGTTTCGGCTCTTTTGAATAAGTTTCTCCAAGTGAATGCCATTCTTCCGCTAATTCCGAACTGTTGAATATCGGATGTGGTAAAATCTAACGAAGGTTGCCAAATATACTTGGGTTTACTAATTAAATAAATATTAGCAATTAATGATGATTTAGTAGTATCTCTTTTGTCTTCAACGTATTCAATATTTGGATAGTTAAAAACTTTTAAATTGCTCAATGATTTAGAAGTTAACGTTCTGTCGTTATCACTAAATAGTTTTCCTTGTTCAATGAATATAGCATTGGTAATCGCTTTTGGTTTATACTTTAGTTTTCCGGCACTATAAATGTTGAAGTTGCGATACGTAATACTATCATTAAATTGATTGCGTTCTTTTCGAGAAGTATTGTTGGTAAAAACATTAACTTGGCTAATTTTATAGATTGAAAATGGTTTTTTAATTAACGTATCTCCATCTTTAACCAATCGATCTTCAATCTTTAAGTTGATGGCCATTTTTTGGATCGAATCATCAATTATAGCATCATATCGGACATTACTCTCTTGAAAATGATAAACACCATTATTTCTTAAAAATTGAGTGATTCTTTTTCGCTCGGTATCAAAATTAGTGAAGTTGTATTGCTCTCCTTTTTTTACAAAAGATTTTTTTTCAATTGTAGCATATAAGCTATCCACAATAGGGCTTTCAATAATTTTGGTAATCGAATCTATATAATAAGGTTTTCCTGTGGTTATGGTATAAATGACCTTCCCTTTTTTCTTACCTACAGAATCAATTTTGCTGGTGACTTTATTGCGAATAAAACCATTGTTGTAGTAAAACCCGCTTAATCGTTCCTCTGATTTCGTTACCTTTTTAGAATCGATAATTACAGGAGCTTCGCCTGTTTCTTTTGCAAAATTTGACAACCCACTCACAAAAAACGATTTGCCTAAACGTTCTACTTGCTTAGCAGAAAGAAAATTGTTCAATCTTTTAATCCGATTTGGTTTTCTGTTTAACCATGCCTGATAAGAGGAATCCGGATTTGGTTTGGCTAAATTGTATAGGGTTAAGCCAAAGGGATAACTTAGAAAATTAGTATTGGGTTGTTGCACTACTAAATTATTAATGCGGTCTTCTTTTGCTAATTTATCATTAACAAAGATTTCATTTTTGGTTAATAATTGTTTGCTTTCGGGTACACGTTTTACTAACGAACACGAATAAATTATTGTTCCGATTCCAAATAATAATACTATTTTTGATAAATATTTTCCCAAGGTGCTTTTCAAAAGTTAGTCAAAAATACAATTTTTATGGTTAGTAAAAACCAAATTAAACTAATAACGAGTTTACAACAAAAAAAATATAGAAAACAAGAACAACTTTTTTTTGCCGAAGGCGTAAAGGTGGTTCAAGAATTATTGCAATCTAACTTTGAGTTGCAAGATTTGTTTACTACAAAAGACGATTTTCATACGGTTTCAAAAGACAAAGTTCATGCCATTTCTGAGGCTGAATTGAAAAAAATAAGTGTGTTAACCACGCCCAATACTTGTTTGGCAGTTTTTAAAATTCCAGCTGCAAAGCCTTTAGCTGAAAAAGGATTGATAGTGGCTTTGGACGACGTTCGCGATCCCGGAAATTTAGGTACAATTATCCGTTTGTGTGATTGGTTTGGAATTGAAACTTTATTTTGCTCTGAGGCTTCTGTTGATATTTACAATCCAAAAGTAGTGCAAGCTACGATGGGGTCTATTAGTAGAGTGAATGTTGTGTATGGAAATTTAGAAGCCTTTTTATCTCAAACTAAATTGCCTGTTTTCGGTACTTTTATGGATGGGAATAATATTTATCAAGAAAAATTACCAAAAGAAGGAATCATTGTGATGGGAAATGAAGCCAACGGAATTTCTTCTTCTATTGAAGCTTTAGTTACTTCTCGAATTGCAATTCCACGTTTTGGAAATCTTCAAATTACAGAAAGTTTGAATGTAGCCACTGCAACCGCTATTATTCTAAGTGAATTTAAACGCAGTTTTTCAGTTTAGTGAAAGGCAAAGTTTATGAAGAATCCTCGGGTTTTCATTTCGTGAACATTTCCGGTCCAAGGACTATTCGGATCATTATCCCGAATTAATTCGTCTTTCATTCCAAAAACACCTCGTATAGAAGGTGAAAAAATAAAATATTCAAAATACAAGTCAATTCCAAAACCTACTTCGTAAAAGTTGGTCCATTTGGTCATTCTAAAGCGATTATTAGCATTGTCGTCTGGGATGTTAGCATTGCTGCTTAAATTCAACGCTGTAGAGACGCCGCCTACCAAGTAAGGTCTAATATTACCTGTCCGTAAAGCAGAATATTTCAATAAAAGCGGAAAAAAGATATAGGTTGATTTTACTTCTCTCAATCGGTCCCCTGCATCTACAATGTTAGGGTAAGTTAAATTTCGCTGGGTAATGTACAAACCAGGTTCAAAACGCAAATCAAAATATTCAGCAAGTCTGAGATTTCCAATTAATCCTACGTTAAAACCAGTTGTGTTTTTTATTTCAATATCTTCAGTAACGGATAAGTAATCTATTTTGAAATCAAAATTATTAAATCCAAGAAAATATCCCCAATGAATGCGTTGCTTGTTCCAATTTTCTTTGTTGATAATTGGGTCTTTGCTAAACATACCTTCTTGAGCAAAAAGTAGGTGTGAAAAAAGTAATAAAAACAGTAACTTTTTCATGTTATTTTTTAGATGCTTGATAGATAGTAGCTACTCCAAAGGTTTGAGGTAGATGCTTTACTTCTATAAACCCAATTTTTCTCAAAATATTGTTTAACGCTTCTCCAAAAGGGAAATTTTGTGCCGAAGTGGATAAATATTGGTACGCTTTTTTATCTTTTGAAAATAATTTTCCAATAGTTGGCATGATGAAATTGGTATAAACATAATATCCTTGTTTAAAAGGAAATTGCGTAGGAACCGAAGTTTCTAAAATAATCAATTGCCCGCCTGGTTTTAATGTTCTTAAAATGTCTGTTAGACCTTTTTCCAAATTTTCAAAATTACGAACTCCATACGCCACCGTAATTGCATCGAAATAATTATCAGGATACGGAATATTCTCGCCATCACCTAAAACCATTTGAATTCTAGAATCCAAGTTTTGAGCTGCAATTTTTTTCTTCCCAATGTCTAGCATACCTTGCGAAATATCCAAACCAATGATTTCGGTTGCCGAAGTGTTTGCAAATAAAATCGCTAAATCACCTGTTCCAGTAGCAATATCCAAAATGGTTTTTGGTTGTTTTGCCGCAATCATTTTTAAGATCTTCTTTTTCCACTTGGCATCGGTTCCAAAAGAAATAACTCGGTTTAACCCATCATAATTTTCAGAAATGGTGTCAAACATTTGAGCAACTTGCTCTTTTTTTCCTAAGTTAGAATCTTGATATGGCGTAATATTTTTTGACATTTTGCAATTTTTTGGAACACAAAAGTACTGATAAAATTTCAATGGGACAATGTGACAATGAGCCAATTTGAAAATGAACAATTGAACGATGTGTCAATTAGGCGATGAGTCAATTTTAAAAGTGTTTTAATCTAAATATAATTAAACCCTTTTACCTATAACCAATCACCTTTTACCCTTTACCTTTTCACATAAGTTAAAAAAGTAAAATCGTAATCGTGTTTTTCGTCTCTGGCGTGAAATTCTTCGAAGATTAATTCCCATTTGTCAGTATCGATTTCTGGAAAAAAAGTATCGGCTTCAATGGTTGTATGCACGCGAGTTAAATCGATTTTATCCGCAATTTCGATAGATTGTTTGTAGATTTCGCCTCCACCAATGATGAAAACTTCTTCCTCTTTTGGACACAAAGCAATTGCTTCTTGTAAACTGCTTGCTAGTAGACATCCTTCTGGAGCTTGGTAATCTTTTTGTCGAGTAATAATTACATGTGTGCGATTAGGTAACGGTTTCGGAAAACTTTCAAACGTTTTTCTTCCCATCACAATGTAATGACCAGACGTGATGGCTTTAAAACGCTTAAAGTCATCTGGCAAATGCCAAACCAATTGATTGTCTTTTCCTAAAGCGTTATTCTCAGATGCCGCTGCGATTATGGTAAACATAGTAATAATTTGAATCGCTAAGGTAAGTATTTTGGGGGGAATTATTTTTCTTTATGGAGAAAAATAGAAAGTGTTTTTGTTGTAATTAGATTTTGTTTTTCTTTAATCGTTTTACTTCTTTTTTAGTTAGGACTCTTAAAAACACCCAATTTTTATTTTTAAACTCTTCGATATAACCACTATTCTCAATAAATGTATACCTTATTGTTCCTTCAGGTTTAAAGAGTTTCAGAGATATTTTCTTTAATTCAATTGCTTTTCTTTCGTCTTCAGTTAGTTTTTCATTTTCAATTGTTATAGTAATTTCATTAGATGTAACTACATTGTTTTGGAAATAATATTTAGGAGGAATAATTGTATACTTTCCAGGCGACTTTGCAGCTATTTTACAAGTTATTCTATGCTCGTATTCGTGTTTGTTATTAATTGTTGTATTATTAGTACTCTCAGTTGGGTTTTCTAAAATTTTAAAATCACTTAAATCAACTTTTTTTATTGAATCAAAACTTTTGTTCACAATAAAAACTAAATTTATTTCCTCATCTAATTTGAAATTGAGTTTATTAATTTTTGTAGAAGCTTCTTGAGAATAAACAATAAATAAATTTGATATTAAAAATATAACTGTATAGATGATAGAATGTTTATTCATTACTCAATTTATTAAATTTTAATATTAAACCGCCACAACCCCTTTAATATGAGGATGCGGGTCATAGCCTTCTAACGTAAAATCCTCAAACTTGAAATCGAAAATATTTTTAATTTCAGGGTTTAATTTCATCGTTGGTAAAGGGCGGCACTCGCGCGATAATTGCAATTGTAATTGTTCGATATGGTTGTTGTAAATGTGTGCATCACCAAAGGTGTGGATGAATTCGCCTACTTGTAAATCACACACTTGTGCAATCATCATTGTAAACAAAGCATAAGACGCAATATTAAACGGAACACCTAAGAAAATATCAGCACTGCGTTGGTACAACTGGCAACTTAATTTTCCATCCGCCACATAAAACTGAAAAAACGCATGACATGGAGGTAAAGCGGCTTTTCCATTCGCCACATTTTCAGCAAACGAAACTGAAGTATCCGGCAAAACACTTGGATTCCAAGCGGAAACTAACATTCTTCTGCTGTTTGGATTGGTTTTTAAGGTTTCGATTAATTCGGTAATTTGGTCAATTTCTTCGCTGTTCCAATTGCGCCATTGGTGTCCATAAACCGGACCTAAATCGCCATTTTCATCGGCCCATTCGTCCCAAATTTTCACACCGTTTTCTTGTAAATATTTGATATTCGTATCACCTTTTAAAAACCACAACAATTCATAAATAATCGATTTTAAGTGGAGTTTCTTAGTGGTTACCATCGGGAAACCTTCGCTTAAATCAAAACGCATTTGGTACCCAAACACACTTAAGGTTCCAGTTCCGGTACGGTCACCTTTTTGGTTGCCGTTTGCTAATACGTGTTTTACTAAATCGTGGTATTGTTGCATGTTTTTTTGGTTTATTCCTTTATTTTATACTTGTTAAAAGCATTAACAATGCTTTTTTCATTTCCATAGGTTAATATTGGAGCGGCTGTTCCAGCACCTGTAATAATTATCACTTTATCAGAAACAAACAGTAATCCTAATGTTATAACTAGCGATATACCTAAAGCTATGTAAATAGGAAAGTTATCGACCGATGCGTACACTTTATTGATATGAATTTTTGTTTTTAAATGACAAAATTTACATAGCACATCGGCAAACTCTCCTTTTTTTATTTGATATTCACCTCTGTCATTTTCAGAAATTTTTACGCTGTTTTCACTTCTGCAATTTGGACATTTAAAGTGATGTTTCATGTTTATCCAATAATCATTCCTGCAATAGTTGCTGATAGTAATGAAGCTAAACTTCCACCTAAAACGGCTTTCAAACCGAATTCTGATAATGTTTTTCTTTGGTTAGGTGCTAATGAACCAATTCCACCAATTTGAATTCCGATAGAAGCAAAGT
>JAHRWO010000098.1 GCA_019105125.1 Flavobacterium sp. | reverse complement strand
GTTTTTCCTCGTAAAAATCCTTTTCAAACGGAAGAATTACGTACATAAAATCAACATCGCGTTTGATGGCTTTGATGCGGTTTTCTTTCCAAGCCCAAATTTGAGGTGAAATGTAATAATGGGTCGGACTGTTACGCTCTTTTGCCCAAGTAGCAATGCGCATATTAAATCCAGGGTAATCGATAAAAATAATAGCATCAGGTTTGAACGCTTCAATGTCTTTTTTACAGATTTTGATGTTGTTCAGAATGGTTTTTAAGTTCATTAACACCTCAATAAATCCCATAAAAGCCAATTCGCGATAGTGTTTGACTAAAGTTCCGCCAACATTTTGCATCAAATCGCCACCCCAAAAACGAATTTCGGCAGATGGATCTTTTTCATACAACGCTTTCATTAAGTTAGAACCGTGCAAATCGCCCGAAGCTTCTCCTGCTATGATGTAATATTTCATTTTCTAATCGTCTAAATTTATAATTCCCAAGAATTTAATTGTTGCATTGCGTGATGTGCCGTTAAATCAAATTGCACCGGTACAATCGAAATATAACCATTTTCTAAAGCCCATTCATCAGTATCCGTTCCTTTGTCTAAATTGACAAATTTTCCCGTTAACCAAAAATATTCTTTTCCTTGTGGATTCGTTCTTTTGTCAAATTCCTCTTGCCACATAGCTTTCGCTTGACGACAAATTTTTACGCCTTTGATTTCTTCTTTGCTTAATTTCGGGAAATTAACGTTTAAAATTACGCCTTCGGGTAATCCATTTTTTAAAACTTCTGATGCAATTTGTTTTATATGACTTTTGATGGGTTCAAAATCAGCATCCCAACTGTAATCTAACAACGAAAATCCGATAGCGGGAATACCCTCGATTCCTGCCTCAACAGCAGCACTCATAGTTCCTGAATAAATCACATTGATAGAAGAATTGGAACCATGATTAATTCCAGAAACACATAAATCGGGTTTTCTTTTTAGAATTTCGTTTACGGCAATTTTTACACAATCTACGGGAGTTCCGCTGCAACTGTATTCCTGTTCTAAGTCTTTGTCTAAATGTACTTTTTCTAGTTTCAAGGTATTGTTTATGGTAATCGCGTGTCCCATTGCACTTTGAGGACTATCGGGAGCTACAACTACAACTTCGCCTAATTCTTTCATCACTTCAATTAAAGCGCGAATTCCTGGAGCAACAATGCTGTCATCGTTAGTTACTAATATCTGTGGTTTTGTCATTTTTGTACATTTTTTGCTAAATTAAATAATTTAAATCGAAACCTTTTTTTTGTTGGATAAATTTTGTGTGTTTAACAAAAAATTATAGTAATTTGTGCTTTTATGGCATGATTTTTTGTGTAATTTAGTTGAAAATTTTTCAATGAAACGAATAGTGGAATTTATGAAAAGAAATTATAAGGTTATATTGCTGATTACGGCTCTATCAGCAGTTTTGTGGAGTTTTATTCCATCTGAAAAAAAAGAAGATTCTGAAAAAGATAAACTTTTACTCGAGTTGTTGGCTTTTGTTTTAGAGCGTGGTCATTACAGTCCAATTGAAATGAATGACGAATTTTCAAAAAAAGTGTATGCCAAATATCTAGATAATATTGACCCTACCAAACGTTTTTTTATTCAAAGTGATATCGATGAGTTTCAAAAGTATGAAACTTTAATTGATGATATGGTGAAAAATAAAGACCTTACTTTTTTTAATTTAACGTATGAACGTTTGTTAAAAAGAATGAAAGAGGCAAGAGAAATCTATGTAGGAGTACTTGACAAACCTTTTGATTTTAATCAGAAAGAAACGATTAATGTGGATTATGAAAAGATGCCTTTTGCAAAAAATAAATCCGAATTAAAAGATAGATGGAGAAAGCAATTGAAATTACAAGCACTATCTTCTATTACCGATAAAGAAAAGTTAGAATTTGATAAAAAAGAAAAAGATCCTAAAGCGGAGATTAAATCGCTAGAGGAAATTGAAAAAGAAGTTAGAAAAAATTCTTTAAAATCTTTGAATGAATACTTTGATTTTATCGAAGACGAATTAGACCGAAACGATTGGTTTGCCATTTACTTAAATTCTATCGTAGAACGCTTTGACCCACATACTTTTTATTTTTCTCCAGATGACAAAGAAAAATTTGATGTAAGCATGAGTGGTACTTTTCAAGGAATTGGTGCTCGTTTACAAAAGAAAGAATCAGGTGTTGAAATCTCGGAGCTTATTTCTGGAGGTCCAGCTTGGAGAGGAAAAGAATTGGAAGCAGGCGATGTGATTTTAAAAGTGGGGCAAGGTAAAGAGGACCCAATTGATGTGGCAGGAATGCGCCTAGATGATGTAGTAAAAAAAATCAAAGGACCTAAAGGTACAGAAGTTCGTTTAACCGTTAAAAAAGTAGATGGAACGATTAAAGTCATTTCAATTATCAGAGATGAAGTAGAAACAGAGGAAACTTTTGCTAAATCAAGTATTGTTGAAAAAGACGGAAAGCGTTTTGGAATCATTCATCTACCAAAATTTTATATCAGTTTTGAAAACAAACAAAAAAGAGATGCCTTTAAAGACGTTGCTGCGGAAGTTGAAAAGTTAAAAGCACAGAATATTGATGGTTTAGTGATGGACCTTCGCGATAATGGAGGCGGATCTTTAGAAACGGTTGTAAAAATGGTTGGTTTATTTATTCCTGAAGGGCCAGTAGTTCAAGTAAAAGCCCCAGGCAGAAATCCGGAAATTCTCCCTGATACAGACAAAAGAGTTCAATATGATGGACCTCTAGTGGTGATGATTAATAATTTTTCTGCATCTGCATCCGAAATTTTTGCAGCAGCTATCCAAGATTATAACAGAGGAATAGTTGTAGGTAGTAAACATTCTTACGGAAAAGGAACTGTTCAAAATGTTATTGATTTGAACCAATTTGTAAGAGGAAGTTCTTATGGTGATTTAGGTGCTTTAAAAACAACCATTCAAAAATTCTACCGAATTAATGGTGGTTCAACTCAAAGAGAAGGAGTAAGAAGTGATATTGTTTTTCCAGATCGTTTCTCTTATTTAGATATGGGTGAACGTGATGAAGAAAGTGCAATGCCTTGGGATAAAATAGCGCCAGCTAAATACCAACCTTTGAATGCAAATTTTGAAAACGTAATTGCAAATAGTAAGAAAAGAATAACGGCTAATCCTACTTTTAACTTAATTGATGAGAATGCTAAATGGATTTTTGAACGTAAAGACGAGAATGTTTTCAGTTTGAATCTGGTTGATTTCAAAAAGGAAATGGATGCTTCTGATGCAAAAGCTAAGAAGTTTAAAGCTATTTCGGAGTACAATAATAAATTAAAATTCTCTTCTTTACCAGATGAGGTAGCTCTTTTTGAAAAAGACACTATTTTGAAACAAAAAAGAGAACGTTGGCACGAAGATTTGCAGAAAGATGTTTACATGGAAGAAACTTTAAATATTATTTCTGACATGAAATCTTTAGCAAAAGGCAAAGGATTGCCACAAAAGCTAAGCATGAATTAATCCTAAATAAAAATCCCGATTCATTTGAATCGGGATTTTTTTTAATCTAATTTTCTTAGTTTGTTTTCAGCTTTTTCTAAATCTAGTTGTAATTCTAAAGCTTTGTTTTCTTTTTTAAGGATTTTTTCTCTCCATTTTAATTCTTCTTCAGGAGTTAATTTGCCTTTTCTTCTAAGCTTTTCAAATTTGTCTTTGTCCTTTTCTAAATCTTTTTTGTTTTTGTTAATTTTAGACTTAGCTTTTTCGATATTATTTTTTGCTTTCTCTCTTTGAGCCGCTGCTTTCTCAGCTTGCTTTAGTTCTTTTTCTGCTTTTTTTTGAGCTTTTTCTGCTTCTTTTTTTGCCTTTTCCGCTTCATTTAAAGCTTTTTGACGCTCTTTTTCAGCCTTTTGCTGTTCTTTAAGTATTTTTTCTTCCGCTTTAATTCTTTCTTTTTCCGCTTTTTGTTGCTCTTGAAGTAGTTTTTCTTGCTTCACTTTAACACTATCGATAACTGTTTCTTGAGCAATCGTAGCTTGTAAACTGAAAAAAGCTACAAGAAATAAAAATTTAATTTTCATGATTTTGGATTTTAAAATTACCTTTACAAAGGTAACAAAAACTTAGCCAAAACATGAAAAGATTGTATTTCTTACTAATTATAGTTTTGTTTTATTCGTGCAAAGAGTCAAGAATTGAGGAAGATTTTTTAATTAAAAGTGATGAGGTTTCGATTTCTAAAAACAAACTTAATACAGATTTCGATTTTTATCCCACTTCTACAACAAGTGATGTTTATAAACGCGATTCCTATTCTTTTTCCTATTCAGAAGAGCATGAACAAAGCGAATGGGTGGCTTATTTTTTAGAAAATGAAGATCTTACAAATTCAAATTTCAAAAGACCTTTTTTTGAACAAGATCCATTAGTAGAGACCGAATCGGCAGACTGGAGAAATTATAAAAAATCAGGTTATGACAAAGGTCATTTGTGTCCGGCTGGAGATAGAAAGAAAACGTTTGATGATTACAACGAAACTTTTTTTACTTCTAATATTAGTCCGCAATTACATGAATTTAATTCTGGAATATGGAATCGTTTGGAAGAAAAAGTGAGATATTGGGCAATGAAATATGATGGATTGTATATTGTTACAGGTGGAGTTTTGAGCGATAATTTAAAAACTATTGGGAAAGAGCGTGTATCTGTTCCAAATTATTTTTACAAAGTGCTTTTGTCAAAAGATGGAGATAAAATGATTGGTTTTTTAGTTCCACATCAAGATTCTGATAAACCTTTATATGAATTTGTGGTTTCGGTTGATGAAATTGAAAAAATGACTGGAATTGATTTTTATCCTAATTTACCTGATAACTTGGAAAATCAATTAGAAGAAAAATCAGATTATAAAGGATGGAGTTTTTAATTACCATTCATTAACTTTATTGGCATCTAGCTTAATAAAGATGAAAAGTAAAATGGTAAACGCCCACAAACTTGAACCTCCGTATGAGAAAAAGGGTAGTGGTACTCCAATCGTTGGGAATAATTTTATCAACATCGCAATATTTACAAAGAAGTGTGTAAATAAATACGTTGCCACACAATAGCCATAAACCCGACTGAACTTGGTTTTTTGATTTTCGGCTAAGTAGATAATTCTTAAAAATAAAGCAGCAAAAAGCAGAATTACAATAACACTTCCTACAAATCCCCATTCTTCACCAACCGTAGTAAAAATATAGTCGGTATGTTGTTCAGGAACGAAACCTCCTTTAGTTTGAGTACCTTCTAAATAGCCTTTTCCTAACAAACCACCAGAACCAATTGCAATCATTGATTGGTTCAAGTTGTAACCTTCTCGTTTCATATCGACATCATCACCAATCAATACATTAATACGATCTTTTTGATGGGGTTCTAATACACTGTCATAAACATAGCTAACAGAAAAGGCAAATCCCGCCATTACTAAATAAAGTAATCCGTAAACTATAGGATTTCGGGTTATTTTTCTGTTGAAAACATAATGTATCACCATAATCACAAAAATAACTGCGATTAAGTAAATGGGTTGTATGACTAAGGATAAAAAGAATAATGCTATGGCAATGATTCCTGAAAAAAAGTACCAACTAGGTAATCCTTCTCTGTTTAAAACAAAAATTAAGGACACAAAAATCATGGCACTACCTGCATCGGGTTGCATTAAGATAAGTAAAACTGGAATTGCAATAATCGCCAGTCCTACAATTTGATGTTTTGTATATTTTAAGTTGATTTGCGAGTAACTTAAATACTTCGCCAATAATAAAGCAGTAGCTGTTTTTACAAATTCAGAGGGCTGAAATCCAAAACCACCAAATTGATACCAGTTGGTTTGCCCTTTTTTGGTAACTCCAAATACAAATAAACCAAGTAGTAGTATAATTCCTAAACCATAAAACACAAACGAAAGGCGTTCAAAGATTTTTGCATCAGTAAATAGGATAATAAAAATCAAAGGAATTGTCAGTCCAATGAAAAGCATCTGACGACCATATATTTGAGATAAATCAAATATCGAAGTTTCTTCCAATGGTAACGAAGCTGAATAAATAGTCATCCAGCCCATAATTACCAAAACAATGTAAAGTAATATGCTGATGTAATCGATTCTATTTCCTACGCTTTGAT
>JAHRWO010000058.1 GCA_019105125.1 Flavobacterium sp. | reverse complement strand
GTTGCTACCGATCCGAAAGAATTAGTATATTCTCCAGCAGCAGAAGCCGCCTGTACTGGAATACTAGTAGCCAAAATACCCGAATCAAACAAACGAACATTAACATCTGTAACAGTTCCAGAAACAATAGGAGCTTCCCATCGTTTTGAAGTCGTCATGTTAACAATCGAAGGATTTAGAGTTCCTGTGTTTGAATCAAATGCCTCAGCCTTAACAACAGATACCGCAGTTGTTACAGGAGCAATAGCAATAGGAGCATAAGTAGATTTTCCAACAGGGAACGAAATATAATTAGTGGCAGCGTTACCCGAAGCAATCGTTCTTTGGAACGGACCTTTAACCATATTAGTAGCACTTGGTGTACCTAATAAAGTTCCAGCTGCTGTAGCTGTTCCTAATGTTAATAAATTAGTATTAGTAGTGTTTATAATACCTGATGTCATGTTTAACGTTCCACTTACTGATAAAGGAACATTTAAAGTAACTCCTATAGCGTTTGAATTATTAACGGTTAAAGAAGTTAAATTAGCCGTTGGTGAAGTAGCTAAATTTCTAAAAACACCTGAACCTGAAATGGTTTGAGCGTTAGTTGATGCAACAGTTGCAGTTCCATTATACTGACCTAATGTTAATGTTGTTGCATTTGTATAAACACCCTCATTTGTAATATTCCCAGGACAAGTAATACTTGAACCTGACTGTCTTAATTCACCAGAAACTATATTAATATTTCCATTTAAATAAGTAGTTCCATTATATACCCATCTGTTAGTACCTGTAGTACCAGCGTTGATTTCTAGATTTCCTAAACCAAAATAATATGATCCTGGGTATAAATAATAATAAAAACCATAGGTTGTGTTTCCTCCATTATCATTTGAAACTCCATCTCCAAATCTTAATGTATGACTTGCAGTTGCAGAATTATATGCACCTCCTTGAGAAACTCTAAAAGCATAATCTGATGAAGAAGTATTTGCATGTGGATCTACAATTGTGATTCTTCCAGCTGTTAAATTCAAATTAGAAACTGCAGAAGCTGTATGACTGAAAATATGCGTACCAGACGCAACTGAATTTGCAGTTACACCAGCAGCATTACCATCTACATTGATGTCGCCACCAGATTGGTTTAAAGTACATCCCGAATTACCAATATAATTTCCATTAATATTTAAAGTTCCTGAACTTACTGTTAAGATACCTGAATTTGAGAAAGTTGTATTTCCACCACCCACAGGACCTTGTCTAACAGTTCCTCCAGCTACAACAAAAGTTCCTGTACTAGTATTTGAAATACCGGTAGCCGTTCCCCCTGCAATAATTAAATCCCCTGAATTTGTGTTTACAGTACCATTATTAGTTAAAGTTGTAGTAACCGATAAAGTACTTCCTGAAACATTTAATGTACTACCAGAATAAACTAAAATCGAACTTGCAAAGGCAGGAACAGAAGTTACATCAACTGCTGTACCATTAGCAATATAAACCACATCTGATGCAGTAGGCACCGCATTTTTATTCCATGTTGAGGCTGTATCCCAATTACCATTCGCAACCGAAATAAATGGAATATCGGCAGCATTAATACCCATGTAAATAGCTCCAGCAGTTAATTGAGCAGTAGTTAAACCTATACGTTGCGCTCCAGGCGTTATTGTACCGTTTTGATGTGTTCCGGCTAAGGAAGCATTTGCTAACATCAATCTAGAATTTCCATTCGAAGGTAAAAAAGCATTATTAGCAACGATGGCCACATTGTGTGTACCACTTGCATACACATAACCAGACTCAGCAGTGATTGTCCAATTAGCATTATATCTATCGGTAACAGTGTAAGCACCATCAGCAACAGTTAAACCACTAGTAGTTGTGGCATCGTCGTTGAATCTTACGGCTAAATAACCCGCCGTATTGCCGGATGTTGAATTAGATGAACGCTGGATATGAACCCATCTTTGGTTTGTACCTGTAGCAGTAACAAAAGGATATCTTGAAGATGTTGATGTAGGATCTTGTCCTGCTGTTATACCCCCACCTGTAGCTCCAGTTGTAAACCATCGTCTGTATTTTGCTCCTGGCATAAACCCACAACCAGCAGAGGTGGTTAAAGACATTGAACCTGTTGTAGTATTAAATGATGATCCATGAGATAACGTTAAAGTACCAAGATCAAACCTTGCACCCGATAAATTTAAACCATGCTGAATAACCAAATTATCAAACTGCCAAATAATATTTGGCGTTGCAGTACTAGTGTTTGAACAAGTTAAACTACCTATTTTATTATTAACAAAAGAACCTAAACCACCTACTGTCTGAACATTATTCCCATTCAAAACCAAAAAAGATGATCCAGTAGAACTATTGCCAGCACCTCCAACAGAAAAATCCATTGTTCCATTATTCGTAAGATTACCCGATACATTAAGGGTTTTACCGGTAGTACCATTAAATACATTTACAATACCTCCTGAATTAACTATTAAATTTCCATTAACAGAAAAAGAAGTTGGCGAAGAACCATAAGTAAATGTTCCATTCACTGTAACATTATTAGCAGCCTGTCCCGAGGCATCTATTGTAACAACATGACTAGTTGAAATAACAACGGTATCATATAAAGTGGGAACACTATTAGCATCCCAAGTTGAAGCACTTCCATAATTACCCGTTGCCACTGAAATGAAAGTTCCTGGGGCAATCGTGGCTTGTGAACCTGATATATCAGAAGAAGTTACAATCTCAGAAAGCGCTTGAACTTTATAATAATAAGTTGTTGAAGGTAATAAACCTGTTTGAACTGAAGCATATGCCTGACCTGTTGCAGCAGCAGTTGTTGAAGCTACCGTTGAAGTTACTACGTCTGAGGTAAAACCAGCATCAGTTGCTCTGGTAACTAAAAAACCATATTCAGTAGTTGAATTATCTACCCAATTGAGTGTAGTTCCTGCAGAAGTTACCGCAGAAAACGATAAAGAAATGGGAGGAGCTACTGACGAAGCTGGAGTAAAAGAAAAGTATCTTCTGTTACCCTCTGTCAGCGAGCCTATATTTGCTATGGGTGTTAATCCTAAAGGGTTAGCACCCGCTACTATTGTATTGGTAACTAAGGTAGAACCAACCGTGAAAGTAGGAGTAGCCCCAATAGTAACAGAGCCTACAGTGGTTGCTGTATTACTAGAAGCAATGGATATAGATCTCGTTTGATTCGAAGTGGCAGAATTAAAAATAGCTCCATAAATGTAGGTTATTTTACCAGTGGTCTCTTCCAACCAAACTTGCATATTTCCTGCATTAGTCAAGTTAACAAAGTTAACATAGAACTGATTCCACTCTAAAACAAATATGCGATTAGGCGCTGTACCAATTACAGAAAATCGCATTCCATTATTTACTTCATTGTCCCCTGTAAAAGGAGCTAAAATTGCAGCACCACTCGAAGTGGTAACATTTGTACCAATCGCCGTAGCTGTAGGCGAAGCATGCAACTGCATTTGTCCGTTTGAATTAGCACTAAAATGAGAATACGTAGTTCCCATAAAAGTAAAATTAAAACCCAATGACTGAACCGTACCCGAAGTATCATCATTAACTCCAGTCAAATAAGAGGTACTCCCAGAAGTTAAATCATACAAACTTCCATTTGTTCCTGTAGCAAAAGTATAATTACCTATATTTTGCCCTTGAACAAAACCAAAATAAAACAACATCATAAACGTAAAAACAAACGAAAACCAATTTCGTCGACCATACGCATTCGATGCCGCATTCTGCTTTTGTAAAATAGTTGCCCCAGAAGAATTTTGGGAAACAACCGAATCGTAATTGTTTATCATAATTTTAATATTGGATAATATTTAACACACAAATATAGTATATTTTATTAAAATTATGTTAAAAATCACATTTTTTAAAAAAATTACAAAAAAAAATAAAAAATATACAACTATGACACCTCACGCTCAATTACCACATACAAACCTAATGCTAATAAACAAACCCGAACATGGTGTCCTCGAACCTCATCTACAACTGCACGCTGACCTTTAAAATAACCAGAATCTAAAGTAATTTCACTACCTCTTGCTAAATATTCTAAAGTAACTTTTTGGTAACCCTCAGACAATCGAGAACGTAAGGAAGCAATCTCTTGCTCAGAAATGACAGCAGGTTTTCCCAACCAAAACAAATAGCGCACGATCCCCGATACCTGAAAAACCAAATCGCGTTGATGCTCAGGTAGACAAACAAAAACATAAGAAGAAAATAGAGGACGCTCCACTTTCTTTTTGCGATCACTCCACTGCTTGATCTCTTGCACCATCGGACAATAATTCGTTATCCCCAATTGCGTAAGACGATCCGCCACTTTTTTCTCGTTTCGTGGTTTTGTGTAGATAACATACCAATTCATAAAACTAGCTTTAATAATTAAACGTAAAAAAGCGGAGATGAACTCCGCTTTTTAATATCAATATTTTCTGAAATCTTATTTGATTGGAAGAATCACAGAAAAAGAGTGTACAATGTGATTTGTAGAAGGTGACTTCTCATCGAATGCAAATTTACCTTGAGTTTCTAAACGCAATGCTACATCCTTAGATACCCAAAAATCAAATGCTAAACCTGTATTAAATGAATAATTTGACGTTTTGTCAGCCCAGAAAGCTCCTAAACCACCAATAACAGTAGCATCAAACCATTTTACATCCACTAAATGCTGATCAAAAGTATACATCGCATTTAAATTTGCAGAAGTATAAGTCAAGCTTTTAGCAATTGTTTTACCATCATGCATATTTTTTGCATTGTATTGGTTTAAGAAAAATTGTCCTGCTACACTAAAATTGTTATCCCATTTTCTTTGCACTGTGAAAGCAGAAATCATTGGAATAACATTGGCATCTTTTAAACTAAAGAATTCATTCTCATCTAAAGCATTGTTGTTCATCAAGTTAAATCCAACTCCTAAAAACCATTTTTTGCTTGGCGTTTGTTCTTGTTCCTGTTCTTGAGCAAAAGAAAAAGTTCCTAAAGTCAATAAGACTAAGAGAATAGTTTTTTTCATTTTATTTCGTATTTATTAAAGTTAGTTTTCAAAAGTAAGTATTTTATTTTAAATAATCAAAATCATAAATAAAAAATATTTTTTTTAAAAACATCTCAAATTGAAAAAAAACAGATTTTAAACAATAAAAATTGTAATTTATTGAATAATTATTAAATTTAGTATAAAAAAAATAAAAATAGAAGCGTTGTTTTAAAATTCTTACAACTCTATTATTTTCCAATTCCTTGATACACAAACCCAATTTCAGTTAAAACAGATTCATCTAAGATGTTTCTACCATCAAAAATAAAAGCTGGTTTCAGCATAGAATCGTAAATTCGTTGCCAATCATAATGCTTAAATTCATCCCACTCGGTTAAAACTGCGATAGCGTGAGCATTTTCACAAGCCGCATAAGCATCCGTAAACACACTAATACGCGATTCGTTTTCCGCTTCTAAACGGGTATTTAAATAATTCAAATCGGAAAGAATTTGATTTTGCTCCACTTTAGGATCATAAACTGCAATTTGTGCTTGCTCACTCAACAAATCATCCGCAACGTAAATAGCTGCAGACTCACGAGTATCATTCGTATCTTTTTTAAAGGCCCAACCCAAAAAAGCAATTTTTTTATCGGAAACCGTGTTGTATAGGGTGCTAACAATATTTTTGGCAAATCTTCTTTTTTGATGATCGTTCATTATAATCACCTGCTCCCAATAATCGGCCACTTCATGCAGGCCATATGATTTAGCAATGTAAACCAAATTCAATATATCTTTCTGAAAACAAGATCCTCCAAAACCTACAGAAGCCTTTAAAAATTTGCCTCCAATGCGACTATCCAAACCAATCGCCTTGGCCACTTCGTTAACATCCGCTCCTGTTTTTTCACACAACTCGCTTATGGCATTAATAGAAGAAACACGCTGTGCCAAAAAAGCATTAGCCGTTAATTTAGACAATTCAGAAGACCAAACATTTGTTGTTAAAATATTTTCTTTGGGAACCCAATTCGCATAAATATCCACCAATGCCTGAATAGCGTTTTGCCCTTCTGGAGTAGTATCCCCACCAATCAAAACACGATCCGGAGCAAACAAGTCTTCAACAGCTGTACCTTCAGCCAAAAATTCAGGATTAGACAAAATCTGAAATTGAACACCATTCCCTGTATTATCCAAGATATCACGTATAGCACTAGCTGTACGAACAGGCAAAGTAGACTTCTCAACAACAATTTTGTCACTCTTAGCCACGCGCGCAATTTGACGAGCACACAACTCAATATATTTTAAATCGGCTGCCATTCCTTTCCCCACACCATAAGTCTTAGTAGGCGTATTCACCGAAATAAAAATCATTTCAGCTTCATCAATAGCTTTATCTACCTCTGTAGAAAAAAATAAATTACGCCCTCTAGCCTCTTCAACTACAGCATCTAATCCTGGTTCGTAAACGGGTAATTTAGACAAATCGGCATCATTCCAAGCTCTAATTCTCGCCTCATTTAAATCCACAACGGTAACTTTAATATCCGGACATTTTTGTGCAATTACAGCCATAGTAGGCCCTCCCACATATCCCGCCCCGATACAACAAATACTTTTAATCATTTTATCTATTATTTATTTTCAAATTGTCAATTATTCCATAGTGATTTTTCATAAAAGCTTATGTTTACCTTACAAAAACAAAACTAATTTATAAAAAACCCTTCATCAGATCACCTATATTAAACCTTTAAAACTAAGCTAAAAAACTATACACTCTTTTTGAATATTTTTTTCAGTCTAGCCCATCTTGTTTTTGGCATTATCTCATCATGGTAGGCTTCTCCATATTCATATCCATACCCGTAACCATATCCATATCTATAAATACCAATTTGTTTAAAATCGTTTAGTACCACACTAATATTGTGCAATTCTCCTCTCTTGTGCTTCTCTTTAACTACATTAAGCATTCGCTTTTCTGTAACTCCTTGTCTTGCAACATAAAGAGTAGCATCACAAAACTGGGCTAATTCTAAAGCATCAGAGACTAATCCAACAGGTGGCGTATCTAAAACTATATAATCATATCGCTTTTTTAGTTCATTAATTAGTTCTTCCATTGCATCGCTCATTAGTAATTCGGAAGGATTAGGAGGAATTGGTCCAGATGAAATGACATCTAAATTAGGTATTTCTGTATTTTGCACCACTTCATCCAAGTTTTTTTGACCAATTAAATAATTCACTACTCCAACTAAATTATCAATTTTGAAATCTCCGAATATTCTTGGTTTTCTTAAATCCAGTCCTACAATGACCGTCTTTTTTTCACTCAAAGCAAAAACTGTTGCCAAATTAATTGAACAAAATGTTTTTCCTTCTCCGCTTATCGATGAAGTTACCATCAAAGTTTTGGCTCCTTGCTTTTGTTGCTTTTTGTAAATAAATTGTAATGAAGAACGTATGGCTCTAAAAGATTCTGCTAAAGCCGATTTTGGTTTTTCAAAAACAGCCAAATTACTTTCCATTTCTTTATTACCTATAACTCCTATTACTGGAATTGTGGTAAGTTTTTGGATATCTTCAATTGTATTAATTTTATTATCTAATAAAACTAATACAAAAACTACCGTTAAGGGTATTAAAAAGCCTAAAAAACCAGCTAAAATATAATTGATACTTGTTTTAGGACCTCGCATCCCTCCCCCGACATCTTTTGCAGGATCTAAAAATTTTATGTCTGAAATATTAGCAGCTTTAACGATTTCAGCTTCGCTTCGTTTCTCTAGAAAAGTACTATAAATTTTATCTTTTAAATTATATTTTCTAGTAATTTTAATATGCTCTTGTTTGTTTTCGGGAAGCAAACTTGCTTCTGCTTCTGCTTTTGCAATATTTTTATTAATCAATGATAAATCTAATTGCAAAGAACTTTTCGCACTCGCAATATTCTCTAACAACACTTTTTTTATCGATTCCATCTCCATTTCAAAATCAGCAAACAACCTTTTATTTTTTACTGAATAGGACATGTTGGCTCGCTCTGCAGAAAGTTGAATTAATTTTGCAACATTTCCAACCACGTTAGGATCATCAATTCCTGCTACTGAAGGCGCAGGTAGTTTGCCATAATCTGTAGTTTTTTCGAGATAATTTTTAAGCAAATTATAGTAAGCTATTTTTCTATTTATTCCATCCTGCTCTAGATCATAACTTGAAAGCTTGGAACTTAACAAACTACCACCTTCTCCCTCTAACTCGAAAATATTCTTACCTCTCCTAAACTCTTTCAACTCATTTTCAGCTTCTTTGATTTGCTTTTCCATTTCTTGAAGCGTACTATCGATGAAACTTATCGTATTGTTAGCAAATTGATTTTTACTGTCTAATTGTATTTTTCGAAGAACCTCTACGGTAGTATTCAAGTATTCGACCAAACGATATTTGTTTGTACCTTCTAATTGCAAACGAATAACCGATAATGCTTTAGCATCAGTACTTACATCAATACCCCTGTATGAAGCCACTGTTGAATTAAAATCGTCAAATCTCAAAAAATATTCTTGATTTGTATAATCCATTGCTTCAGGTTTTATCATCAATTTGAAGTATAAAAACGGCAAATCAACTAATTCGTTAATTTTATATACTTTCTTGAAACTACCCGAAATATTAACAGGTCTAACACTAAGATCACTATAATGCACTACGGAAGCAGAAGTAGCTTCTCCAAAATCCACACTAAGTTCATATTGTGTAGGTGAGAGAAACTTAACTTTAACTAGTTGACCAAAAAGTTGTCCTTTGGCTTTATCAATCTCAATATAAAATGGAACTTCGCCATAGACATCGTTATAGAAATATTCCCCTTGTTTTAGATATTTAATATAATATTGAAGTTTATCTACAACTAACTCATTATGAGAACGTGATCGTAGTGTAGTGATAATGGTTTGTACTTTATCTGAAGTACCTCCCCAATTAAAAACTAAGCTAGTATTTGATGTAAAAAAAGGATTATTTTCATCTTCAATAACGATCAAAGATTCCATTCCATATCTACTTTCTTTTCGAATATTTACATTATATGCAATGATGAAAGAAATAGCTAATGAAAGTAAAAACCATTTCCAATACATTAAAATCTTAAGAAAGAAACCTTTAAAATCAAATGTATTCTGAGATTCGAAAAAATTGAAATCTTTAGTGTCTAACATAGCTTTAATTATAAAGTTTTAGACAACACCAACAATGTTGTAATTAGCGAAATCGCTGTCATAATAGTTGCTACCGATTGCACCCCTGTCACCCCAGTTCCCCAAGTTTTTTGTTTTAACGGTTTAACAATTATGTAATCGTTTGGTTGAATATAATACTGCGGTAAACTCATAGCTTTTTCGCTTGTTAAATCAATTGTATAAGTCTCAAATCCGTGAGCAAATTTTCTTATTATTTGCACTTCCTTACGATTGCCTGTAATTGGAATGTCTCCTGAATTTGCTATGGCCTCCATGATAGTAACTTTGTCCTGAAACAAAACATTAGTTCCAGGCGAACCAATTTCTCCATTTATTGTGTAACGAATACCTGCTAGCTTAACATTTACGAAAATATTGGCTTCTTTTTTAAAATATTCATCCAGCAATTGCTTTTCTATTTTTTGTCTTACTTCATCGATAGTGTAACCTAAAACATTAACCTCTCCTAAAACTGGAATTCGAATATTTCCATGATCGTTAATTGTGTAACCATTAAAAAATAAACTTTGCGGAGAAATCATGGCTTGTCCACTAGTTTGAGAAACAGAAAACATATCTACTAACTTTTGATCCAATGCTTTGATACTAATACTTAAAATATCTCCAGATTGCACTCTGTATGGCTTAGCTACCTCAGTTGATATCTTGATTGACTCTTCTTTATTGTTTCCATCAGGATTTAAATAAGTTAAGTCTTTTATCGATATGCACGAAGTACAGAAAAAATAGAGGCAAGCCAGAAAAAATATTTTTTTCATAAGTAGCAGTTCTTAAAACACAGATTTACAAAACTTTTGAAAAATTGTAAACTTTGATAAATTAAGCAACAAATATAGTTTTTACAATTAAAATAATGAAGTATTGAACTTGTTTTTGATTAAAATTTTATCAATAGGGTTTTATAGAGGTTTCAAAAGGAATTCTGTTTAACAAACTTCTTCCTAAAGTAACCTCATCAGCATATTCTAATTCATCCCCTACTGCAATACCCCTAGCAATAGTAGATGTTTTTATATCGAATTCTTTGATTTGTTTGTAAATATAAAAATTGGTTGTATCGCCTTCCATAGTGGAACTTA
>JAHRWO010000056.1 GCA_019105125.1 Flavobacterium sp. | reverse complement strand
TGAAGTACAATTTAAGAAAAAATTTATGGAGTTGAAGATGAAACTTGCAATACTTTTCCGTTGTAATATTTGTTTCCGGTTAAGGCGAAATTAAAAATATAATCTGCCATTTCTTTTGCTGAAAGTGGCGCTTCGTAACCTGGAAAAGCTTCTTGTAACATCTCTGTATTTACAGCTCCAAGTGCTAAAACATTGAAAGCGATTCCCTGTTCTTTATATTCTTCTGCTAACAATTCTGATAAAGTAATTACAGCTCCTTTGCTTGAAGAATAAGCTGCCAAACCAGCGAATTTCATACTACCTTGAATTCCACCCATTGAACTTATAGTTACCACATGGCTTCCATTTTCCATAAAGGGAATACATATTTTTGTTAATTCAGCCACTGCAAAAACATTAACTTTATAGATACCCTGAAATTCCTCTGAAGTAATTTGTGTAAAAGGTTTATTCAATAAACTTCCAGCATTATGAATCAAAACATCTACTTTTTTCCAAGTTCTATTGATAAAATTTTCTACTTGAAGTAATTCTTCTGGGTTTGAAATATCAATTGACAAACAAGTAATATTTGGATTTTCAATTAACTCTTTTGGTGTTTTTCGAGAAATGGCTAGCACTTGATGTCCTGCATTCGCAAATTGTAAGGCTAATTCATAACCTACTCCACGAGAAGTTCCGGTTATGATGATGTGTTTACTTTTCATTTAATTTGATTTCTTTTTTTGGGGCATTTATCATTTTCTCTAAAACTGGAATTGTTTTCGAAATTACAGTTGTCATGTGTTTGGTATCCATTAATTCAAACTCGTCATCAGGTTGGTGATAGAATTGAAAATTTTCAAAATCGAAAGTTGACACCGTTTGTGCTGGAACATTGAATTCAGTGAAAAACGGATAATTATCAGACGCTCTAAACAACATATATTTGGTTTCAATTGGTAAATATCCTACTAACTTTTCTCCTGCATATTCATTCATTGTGGTTGCCATGTTTGATTTACCAAAACCTGTTAAATAGAAATCCATTCCTTTGTCTTTCATTGGCACACCTATCATTTCAAAATTGAACATGAAATACAAATCCATTTTTTGTTCTTTCAATTTAGCAGCCAAATGCTTCGAACCTAAAAGTCCTTTTTCCTCTGCTGAAAAAAATACAAAAAGTACACTTCGCTTGTTGTTTTTGAATTTCGCGAAATATTTAGCTACTTCAGTAACCGCTGTGGTTCCTGTTGCATTATCATTGGCTCCATTTACAATTACATCGCCATTTACACCATTTTGCAACATCCCGATATGATCATAATGCGCACCGATTACCACAAATTCGTTTTTCAATTTTTTATCCGTTCCTTCGATATAACCTACTATATTGTATGATGTTTTATCGTAATTAGAAAGCGTGTCGCGATACGTTTTAAAATAAGGTTTTATTCCGTTTTCTTGAAGTAAATTTTCCAAATAAACAGCAGCTTTTTCAATGCCTTTACTACCTGAATCTCTTCCTTCAAGTTCATCAGAAGTCAAATAAGACAAAGTTTTAATTACATTTTCTTCTGCAACTTGATAATTTACATTAGAAATATTCTTAGAAGTAACATTGGTTTGTGCATTCAATGACAATCCAACGAAAGAAATTAGGAATATTATTTTTTTCATAGTTTATAGTTTTAAGTAAAAATAAAAAAATCCCGAGTAAATCGGGATTTTGTATGATAAATTTAACACTTATTAGGCTAACATCGTAACTGGATTCTCCATAAACGCTTTGAACGTTTGTAGGAATTGAGCTCCAGTTGCTCCGTCCACTGTTCTGTGGTCACAAGCTAAAGTAACTGTCATTGTGTTTCCAACTACGATTTGTCCATTTTTAACTACTGGTTTTTCAATAATTGCACCAACAGATAAAATAGCTGAATTTGGTTGGTTGATAATAGAAGTAAACGATTGAATTCCGAACATTCCTAAATTAGAAATCGTAAATGTACTTCCTTCCATTTCTGCTGGTTGAATTTTTTTAGATTTTGCTTTTCCAGCTAGATCTTTTACGTTAGCACCAATTTGAGTTAAGCTCATTTGGTCTGTAAATTTCAATACTGGAACCATTAATCCGTCTTCAACAGCAACCGCAACACCAATATTCACGTGGTGATTGATTACCATTGCATCTTCTCTCCATTGTGAATTTACTTGTGGATGTTTTTTCAATGCCATCGCACTTGCTTTGATTACCATATCATTGAAAGAAACTTTCGTATCTGGTAATCCGTTAATCATATTTCTTGAAGCAATTGCATTGTCCATATCTAACTCGATTGTTAAATAGTAATGCGGTGCTGTAAATTTAGATTCTGATAATCTTCTCGCAATGGTTTTACGCATTTGCGAATTTTTGATTTCTTCTTGGAATACTTCTCCTGCTGGAACAAAAGGCTTCACTGCTGCAACAGCATTTGTAGCTTCTACAACCGCTTGAGCTGGAGTTGCCACTGCAGATGGTGAGAAATTCTCTACATCTGATTTTACAATTCTTCCATTTTCACCAGAACCTTTTACTTGAGATAAATTGATTCCTTTTTCTTGCGCAATTTTTTTAGCTAATGGAGAAGCGAAAACTCTTCCCGAAGTAGTTTGTTCTACAACAACAACTTCTTGAGCAACTTCCTTTACTTCTTCAGTTTTTGGAGCTTCAGCTACAGCGCCAACTTTGTAGTTAGCCACAATTCCTGAAACATCAGTTCCTGCTGGTCCTAAAATGGCTAAGATTGTATCAACTGGAGCAGAATCACCTTCTTGAACTCCGATATATAATAACGTTCCTGCATTGAAAGATTCGAATTCCATCGTAGCTTTATCTGTTTCGATTTCAGCTAAAATGTCGCCTTCTTTTACAGCATCTCCTACTTTTTTCAACCAAGTTGCAACTGTTCCTGTTGTCATAGTGTCTGACAAACGAGGCATCGTTACTACTTTTACACCAGTTGGAATTTCAACTGCTGCTGTAGTTGGTTTTGCTTCTTCTACTACTTTTTCTTCTTTAGTTTCAGTTGCTGTTCCACCATTCAATAAAGCAGAAATATCTTCACCAGCTGAACCAATGATAGCTAACAAAGAATCTACTGGAGCAGATTGTCCTTCTTGAATTCCGATGTGTAATAAAACACCATCGTGGAAAGATTCGAATTCCATTGTAGCTTTATCCGTTTCAATTTCGGCTAAAATATCACCTGTTTTGATTGTATCACCCACTTTTTTCAACCAAGTTGCTACAACTCCTTCGGTCA
>JAHRWO010000204.1 GCA_019105125.1 Flavobacterium sp. | reverse complement strand
ATATTATTGGTTGATTAGGAAAAAAATAATTCAAGATAGTAAACCTATAGTGCCCTTTATTTACTTGTGTTTTATTGCTGGCTTGTATGAAATAATTTTTACTTTTCAGTTAAAGATTAATGTTGCTGTTTGGTTTTATGTGTATGATTTTCTTGCTTTTTTTTCTATCCAATATTTCTATTACTTTATTTTAAAAATGAAATATAAGCGAATGATGCTATTAAGTTCAATTTTATACCTCTTTTTATTTTTGTATTTTGTAAGTCATCATACCCATTTAAAGCAATTGGATTATATTGCGTACTTGGGGGTTTTAAATACATTACTCATAATCTTCTATTCAATTAAGTGGTTCAAAAAATCTTTTTTGGATTCGGAGTTTGAAACCTTAATTCTAAATCCAAATTTCTATTTTGTTTCTGGGTTTATTCTCTATTATGCTGGTACTATAGTATTGTTTTTATTAGTAAATACCATTTATCTAAATCAAAAAGAATTGATTTCGCATTTCTGGATTTTAAATGTTTTTTTTAACCTTGTTCACAAAACACTTTTACTGGTTGGAATTTGGAAGCTTCAAAAACAACTAACAAAATAATTACGTGTAATTACTTACCTTTACTCTTTAGTTTACAACTATTTTAGCCAATTAATTTATATTTCAATGGATGTAGTAAAAGACATTAAAATTGCCTTTATTTTAGGAACTGCCATAATGCTTTTTTTAGTTTTTGGTTTATTGTTTTTAGTGCTTTTTTACCAAAATCATTTTATGAAAATGAAGCGAAATGAAGCAAATCTATTGCTAAAAACAGCTCTTGAAAGTGAAAAAAATGAACGAGAACGCATTGCTATTGATTTGCATGACGGCGTTCAAGGCGATTTAAATGCTTTGAAATTTACATTAGCAGGATTAGAAACTGGGGTATTAGATGAAAAGTTTAAAGCGCATATACAATTACTACAAAATACGTTACAACAAACAACAGAAAATGTTAGAGTAATTAGTCAAAAGTTAATGCCACCTTTGTTAGACCAAAAAGGATTGAGACCAGCACTGGAAGTCTATTTCGAATTTTTACAAACACATTCAGATGCAAAGCTCGATTTAAAAGGAGATTTAGATGATTTTGAGTTAAGCTCTCACGAAAAATATGCCTTATTTCGTTTAATTCAAGAATTAATCCAAAACATGTTCAAACACGGACAAGTAACAATGGTGCAATTAATGATAGAAAGTCAAACAAAAGAGCTACAAATCAAAATAACAGATAACGGTATACCGTTTGATTTCTTCTCTACTTTTGAAGCCAATCATAGTGGTGGTCTACAAAATATAATGTCGAGAATTAAAAGTATTGGTGCAACTATGAAACAATTATCTGATGATAAATCCAATACTTACATCATTCAATTAAAAAGAAAATAAAATGTTTAAAATTGCCCTTGTTGATGATCACGAATTATTTCGTAAAAGTCTAATTTTTGTTTTAGAACAAATAGAAACAATCGAAGTTGTTTTTGATACTAATGATGGTACTTTACTTTTACAATACTTACAAAACAATACGGTTGATTTGGTTTTATTAGACATTCAAATGCCAATTATGGACGGGTTTACGTTATGTAAAAAAATAAAACAATTAAACCCCGATATTAAAATATTAACAGTTTCTCAATTAACAACAAAAGAATCCATACATCAAATCTTCGAATCGGGTGCTAACGGTTTTTTCTCCAAAAATTCTTCAACGGATTCTTTTAAAGAAGCTGTTTTGAGTATGATAGAGAAAGATTATTATTTTGATATCTCTTTGTCAGATGTAGTAAAAGAAGCAATGCTTTGGAAAGCGACACAAAATAATGATGACCAACAAATAAACAAAGACTTACTTTCACCTAGAGAAAAAGAAATCATTTTTTGGTCAGCTAAAGGACTAACCTGTCAGCAAATTGCAGACCAACTTTTCATCAGCAAAAGAACAGTGGAAACCCATAGAAAAACCATTATGGATAAAACCAGTTGTTTAAATTTTATTGAAGTAGTAGTCTACGGTTTAAAAGAACGTATTATCACACTTGATGACTTGTAAATAATTTTATATTAGGTGTTTATACGTATTGTTATATGAATTGAATTAGGTTACTTTGTTTTTATTTAGTAACTTTTGCTAATCTATCTAATAATATGGCATAAAAGTTGTAAAATTTCGCAAATAAACACATTGTGTGCTATTTTATCCAAAATCGTACAAATACCAAATTTCATGAAAATCTTAATTTACATAATTACATTTTTATTTGCAACATCTTGCCATTCGCAAGAAAAAAACACGCTACAAGCAACACAAGATGATGCTTTAACCATTGGCACAACAGGTGGAATGAATGGTGGATGCAAATTTTTAGAGCAACCTGTTTATTATGTAAACGAAAATTATATAATATATCAGGATTGTAATACCCGAAAAATACTTTATGCAGATATTTCCTCTTTTGAAATAGTAAAGTATTATGGTCAATATGGAATAGCTTTGGATAAAAATGGAGTATATGTACAAGGAAATTTTGTTGCTACAGATACTACAGGATTTACTTTTTTAGGCATAAATGAAAAAGATTTGTTGTGGAAAACCAATACTTCGGTTTACAAAAACACAACTGTTTTACCTAAACTTAATGCGAGTGAATTTACAAGATTATCTGACCAACAGAAAAAAAGTTACAGCGGAATTTATTTTAAAGACAACGCCAATATTTATTATTTCGACAAAAAAATTGAAGGTGCTGACCTTGCAACAGCTGATTTAATATACAACGACAATCGAATGTTCTATGATAAAAATTATATGTACAAAGATGGAGAAATTGTGTTCTTTGAAGGCGAACCTTTATTTTATGTGAATAACTCCTTAAAAAAAACAGCCACAAAAGTTCTTTATCACAATAAAGTAATTTCCAATATAGACACCAAAACATTAGTAGGGCTTTCTCGACATTATGCTAAAGATAAAAACAACGTATATAGTTCTTCATTTGGTGATGATATTAAAACATTACCCATAAACAAAGCTGACTTTAACAAATTAAAAGTTTGGGACCATACCAATTCTGCCTACATCACAGACGGAAAAAACTTATTTCGCTACAATGAAATTTTATCAAAAAATGAGTTTGACGTGGC
>JAHRWO010000009.1 GCA_019105125.1 Flavobacterium sp. | reverse complement strand
TAGCCAAACAAGCAGATGGTTCTGTCGTGGTTCGTATGGGCGATGCCATGCTATTAGCTACTGCTGTATCAGCCCGTACAGCCAATCCTGGGGTAGATTTCCTACCTTTAACAGTAGATTACCGCGAGAAATTCGCAGCAGCAGGTCGTTTTCCTGGAGGTTTCTTCAAAAGAGAAGCGCGTCCAAGTGATAGCGAAGTTTTAACCATGAGATTAGTTGATCGCGTATTGCGTCCACTATTCCCAGACGATTACCACGCTGAAACGCAAGTTATGATTCAATTAATGAGTCATGACGACAATGTTATGCCAGATGCTTTAGCTGGTTTAGCAGCTTCTGCAGCATTAGCTGTTTCTGACATTCCTTTTTACAACTTAATTTCTGAAGTTCGTGTTGCACGAGTGGATGGAAAATTTGTAATTAATCCAAGCAGAGAAGAATTAGAACAATCAGACATCGACATGATGATTGGTGCTTCAAAAGATTCTGTTGCCATGGTAGAAGGTGAAATGAAAGAAATTTCAGAAGCCGAAATGGTGGAAGCAATCAAATTTGCTCACGAAGCAATTAAAGTTCAAATTGAAGCTCAAGAGAGATTGAGAGCAGCTGTTGGCTCACCAGCTTACAGAGAATATGAACCAGAAAAAGAAGACGAAAGCGTTTACGCAAAAGTAAAAGCAGCTTCTTACGACAAATATTATGCTATTGCTCAAGAAGCTTCAGCAAAAAGTGAAAGAGGAGAAAAATTTGCAGTTGTTAAAGAGGAAGTTAAAGCTTTATTCTCAGAAGAAGAATATGCTGAAAACCCGGATTTAGCAGAATTAGTAAGCAAATACAACTATAAAGTTCAAAAAACAGCAGTTCGTAACGTAATTTTAGAAAAAGGAATTCGTTTAGACGGTAGAAAAACAACAGATATTCGCCCAATTTGGTGTGAAGTTGATTACTTACCTTCTGTACACGGTTCTTCTTTATTTACACGTGGGGAAACTCAAGCATTAGCTACTGTAACTTTAGGAACTTCAAGAGAAGCTAATGTAATTGATTCGCCATCTGAACAAGGTGAAGAGAAATTCTACTTACATTACAACTTCCCTCCTTTCTCAACTGGTGAGGCAAAACCTCTAAGAGGAACTTCAAGAAGAGAAGTAGGTCACGGTAACTTAGCACAACGTGCTTTAAAAAATATGATTCCTGCAGATTGTCCTTACACCATTCGTGTAGTTTCTGAAGTATTAGAATCTAACGGTTCTTCTTCTATGGCTACAGTTTGTGCAGGTACAATGGCATTAATGGATGCTGGAGTTCAAATGGTAAAACCAGTTTCTGGTATTGCTATGGGATTAATTACTGACGGAGAAAAATTTGCTGTATTGTCTGATATTTTAGGTGATGAAGATCACTTAGGAGACATGGACTTTAAAGTAACTGGAACTGCTGATGGTATCACAGCATGTCAAATGGACATCAAAATTGATGGTTTACGTTATGACATCATGGAACAAGCTTTAGGTCAAGCAAGAGATGGACGTATGCATATTTTAGGAAAAATCACTGAGACGATTGCAACTCCTAGAGCTGAAGTAAAACCAAAAGCACCAAAAATCATCACAAGAACCATCCCTGGAGCTTTCATTGGAGCTTTGATTGGCCCTGGTGGAAAAGTAATTCAAGAATTACAAAAAGCTACTGGAACTACTATCGTAATCAACGAAGTGGATGAGCAAGGTGTAGTTGAAATTTTAGGAACAAGTCCAGAAGGAATTGCAACTGTTTTAGCTAAAATTGACTCCATCATTTTCAAACCTGTAGTAGGAGAAGCTTACGAAGTAAAAGTAATTAAAATGTTAGATTTCGGAGCTGTTGTAGAATACACACAAGCACCAGGAAACGAAGTTTTATTACACGTATCAGAGTTGGCTTGGGAAAGAACAGAAAATGTTACTGATGTAGTAAATATGGGAGATGTGTTCATGGTAAAATACTTAGGTGTTGACCCTAAAACACGTAAAGAAAAAGTGTCAAGAAAAGCACTTTTACCTAGACCTCCAAGAGAAGAGAAACCTATCGAGAAGAAAGATAAACCTCAAGGTTAATTTAGTTACGTTAATTCATAAAAAGCCCCGATTTTAATATTAAAATCGGGGCTTTTGAATTTTATTTTATTTTTTTGTAACTTTTTTAAAACCTCTTACGTATAACAACTAGAACTTTTAAAAAAGTAAGGAGAAATTTAGATGAGACAACTTAAAATTACCAAGCAGGTTACCAATCGTGAAACTGCTTCCTTAGACAAGTACCTACAAGAAATTGGAAAAGTTGACCTTATTACTGCAGACGAAGAAGTAGAATTAGCACAAAGAATTAAAGCGGGTGATCAAAGAGCTTTAGAGAAATTAACAAAAGCTAATTTACGTTTCGTAGTTTCAGTAGCAAAACAATATCAAAATCAAGGACTTACACTTCCTGATTTAATTAACGAAGGAAATTTAGGATTAATTAAAGCCGCACAACGTTTCGATGAAACGCGTGGTTTCAAATTTATTTCATATGCGGTTTGGTGGATTCGTCAATCGATTCTACAAGCTTTAGCAGAGCAATCTCGTATTGTACGTTTACCGTTGAATAAAATTGGTTCTATCAATAAAATCAATAAAATGTATGCTTTGTTAGAACAATCTAATGAGCGCGCTCCTTCGGCTGAAGAAATTGCAAAAGAGTTAGATATGACGGTAAATGACGTAAAAGAGTCAATGAAAAACTCTGGTCGTCACTTATCGATGGATGCTCCTTTAGTAGAAGGTGAAGATTCTAACTTATACGACGTTTTACGTTCAGGTGAATCTCCAAATCCAGATAGAGAATTAATTCACGAATCGTTACAAACGGAAATCGAAAGAGCATTAGAAACCTTAACTCCTAGAGAAGCTGATGTTGTTCGTTTGTATTTTGGTTTAGGCGACCAACACCCAATGACTTTAGAAGAAATTGGAGAAACTTTTGATTTAACACGTGAACGTGTGCGTCAGATTAAAGAAAAAGCCATCAGAAGATTAAAACATACTTCTAGAAGTAAAATATTAAAAACATATTTAGGATAATATATTTATATCAGGTTGAAAGTTTCACGTCACTCATAATAACTTGAAACCTTAAACTTGAAACTTGAAAGCAACAACAGTCTAAGACTGTTCGTTTTTTGATTGATGATTGAAACTCCGGCTGATTACCGGAGTTTTGTTTTTTTAAACTTGAAAATTCAAAATTCTTTATTCGTTGTTCGTTGTTGAATGCTTAAAATTTTGAATATTCAACTTGGAATTTTGAATATTGAAATGTTTTAAAATATTGTACATTTGCACTCAACAACACACACTTTACAAGTTTATGAAAAACACACTTATTGCTCCTTCAGTACTTGCTGCTGATTTTGCTAATTTACAACGCGACATCGAAATGATTAATGCTAGTGAAGCTGATTGGTTTCACATTGATATTATGGATGGCGTTTTTGTTCCAAACATCTCTTTTGGAATGCCAGTTTTAGATGCTATCAACAAACATGCAAAAAAAACAATTGATGTTC
>JAHRWO010000208.1 GCA_019105125.1 Flavobacterium sp. | reverse complement strand
GGCGGACATTCGAAAATACCATCACCAAGAGAATACGCTTGCGAAAGTAATTCGGTCATTCCATATTCAGAATGAATTTTTGAAACACCAAATCCGTTACATAAAATCGAATGTAATTCTTCGCGAATCATTTCTTTTCGTTTGCCTTTCATACCGCCGGTTTCCATAATGATAGTGTTTTTTAATTGGAATTTTTGCTTCTCAATTAAATCCAATAAAGCATAAGTAACGCCAATTAAAATTACATTTTGTCCTGAATTATCCAGTTCAATTAATTTTGAAATCAATTCATCATAATTATTCAAATAAAATCCAGAGGCTGAATGATTACTGCTTTGAATTAAATCTTCTACCATGTATATCAAAGAAGAACCTTCGCGCTCTAGATAGGATGGGAGTAAAGCCAAAACACAATAATCTTCAATATTACCATAGAATTCTGAAAAACCTAAGCGGTAACTCATTTCATACCAACTTACATCGGTAACTAAGTGTTTGCTGGTTTGCATTCCTGTTGTGCCACTACTTGTAAATGTTTGTTGAATTGGTTCGTCAGCATTTAAAACATCATGGCTTTTAAAAAACTGAATTGGCAGAAAAGGAATTTCGGTTAAGGATTTCACATCGGTTTTGTCTTTCTTCAAGAAGTTGCAAAATTGTTGGTACACCAAATTATTATCGTACTGATGACGAAATACTTTTAAAGTAATTTTTTCAAATTCTTTTTTAGAGCTAATTTGGAAAATATCTTCTTGTGAAATCATGGTGCAAAAATAGAAAGAAATGTTCTTTTGACCGCAGATTCGCAGATTTTTGTTTTATGTTGAAATCTGTCTGAAATTATAGAATTTATTTGGATAAATAGGTTTGTTTGGGTAATAATTTATATGAAAAAAGCACCAACTTTCGTTGATGCTTTCCTTTATTCTTGTCATGCTGAATTTATTTCAGCATTTCAATTATTGAATAACTAATTTTCTTGTAGCTGTTTTACCTTCTTCAGTAATTTTAACCATATAAACCCCAGCGTTTAAGCTAGAAACGTTTACAGCATTGTTCATTACGTTAGATTTTAAAACTTCTTTACCTAATACATCAAAAATTTGAACTGACATTGCAGCATTAGCAGTAGAAGTTAAGTATAATGTATCACCTTTTAATGGGTTTGGATACATTTTTAAACCATCGATTGCGTTGAATGATGTTGAAGATAATACAGAAGCTCCTGGGCTTACAAAAGAAATGTTGTCAAAACTCACTGTTGCACCATTATAAGCTCTTAATTGTAATTGAAATACAGATGCACCAGCTGGAACAACAGAATTAACAGTAACTTGAGTCCAAACAGCTGATTGAGGAAGATAAGTATTGCTATTTCTTAATGGGTCATCAGTTGCTCCAGTTGTTCCAGGAGGATTGATAGGTGTTGTAGTAGTGCCATCTGTAAAAGTTGCCCAAATTCTTGCAGTATTCCCAGTTGTAGCACCATTTGTTCTAGCAGCTTTGTACCAAAAGCTAACTGTTACTGTAGCTCCTGGAACAACATTGAATCTTTGATCGAATCCTGTAGTGGCAGTAGCAATATACTGTACAGAAAAACTATCATCTTGTCCATCATTTGAAACTAAATTAGGTAATGAATAACCATTTCCTGTAGCTGACCATCCATTTAATCCATCAGCAAAAGTTGGATTAATAACTAAATTTTGAGCAATACTAATAGTTGTTAAAGCAATAAATAATAAAGTGTAAAGTTTTTTCATTTTTTAAGAATTAAAATTTATACAAAAATAGAATTTTTTGAGTAAGTATGTTTTTTTTTATTGTTAACTTAAAATTAATTTTAAAAATATAGTAAAATTAATTAGTTGATAATTAGTTTTCTTGTTGCGGTTGCATCGCTTTCTTTTATTTTAATGATGTAGACTCCAGCAGCCAAATTGCTCACATTTACCTCTTTAGAAGTAATAACCGTCTCTAATACTTTTTTTCCAAGTACATTAAAAATTTCTACTTTCTTGTCTAGAGACGATTTAGTAGTAATGTAAATTTTTCCAGAGTTTACTGGATTTGGGTAAATAGTTAATCCCTCAATTGTAGGTTCTTGAGATTTTGTTGCAATAGAAGATTTGCTCTCTTGCGCCTGAAGACCGAAAGAAAACAAAATCAATAGAATAAAAATATAATAGTATTTTTTTCTCATGTACAACTTAATAATTGTGTAAAGATAGTTATTTTTTTAGTGCAAATACAATGCCAAACAAAAAATCCCTCAAGTGAGGGATTTAGTTGTTTTTTTTTAGTTCAAATTAGAAGCTATATCCTGTCCAAGTAAACAAACTAGTTGCTACTGAACCTGAAGTTCCGTTTGATACAGTTAAAGTAGCGCTTGGTCCATTTACGTTATCGTTAATGTTTAATCCATTCGCAGCATTACCTACAGCAGTAATATTTGTTGCCGCTGTTGCATTTCCTCTAGAGTCGTTAAGATCTATGAAATCAGCAAATGAAGATGAAGTTCCTACTTCAACATAGGCTCCTGTAATGGTAGCTGTAGCACCCCTTCTGATTTTCATAGCATCCGTTAATTCAATTCCTCCTTTGTGGATAATTGTAATTCCGTTGATTGTGAAATTAGATTGGTTAATATCTGTTGGAGAGTTTCCATCTAAGTTTCCGTCTGCTTCAATTCCTCTTGGGTCAGAAGTTACTGCAGTATAACCTGCTTCACGGATTCCATATAAGTTACTGCAAGTTCCTGTATAACCTTGAGAAAAATCAAACATATCATCTTTTGGATTTACTACCAAAATATTTGAAGCATTTACAGTTCCGCCGAAGAATTCAATTGCATCGTCATCTCCATTTTTAATAAAAATGTTTGAAATTGTAGTTCCAGAACCAACACCATTAAGAGTTAATCCATTGTGCTCTGTTTCATCATCAATACGAGCTCCAGTATATTCTAAGATAACATGATCTAAAATTCCAGAATTATCATTACTGATATCACCACCAAAGAAAATGTTATTATTTACTTCCGTAGCTGCGTTACTTGCACTTGAAGCTTGTCTACTAATAGGAGCTTTTCCATTAATTATTAATCCTCCCCAATCACCAGGAGCTGGATTACTTGCGTTTGATGTAAAACGAATT
Organism: Flavobacterium sp.; assembly: GCA_019105125.1. Taxonomy (GTDB): domain Bacteria; phylum Bacteroidota; class Bacteroidia; order Flavobacteriales; family Flavobacteriaceae; genus Flavobacterium. The sequence continues at coordinate 2,497 of JAHRWO010000208.1, read as the reverse complement.
GGATTAGATGGAGTTCCATCAGCAATAATTTTTCCACCTTTTTCAACTAGAATATATACATCTGTTCCTCCTGCTAAAGCTTTGATTGTAACACCAGCATCAATAGTTAATGTAGCACCATCTTTAACAAGCAAAGTTCCGTTTAATACATATTCAGTTCCATCGTTTTGTAATCTTAAATTTGTAGTAAGATTTCCAGATAAATTTTCTGTTGATGGTCCACTTGTTGTTGAATCATCTTCAGTTGTACAAGAGTTAAAAAGTAAAGTAGAACAAGCTAAAGCTGTTAAAAGAATTTTTTTCATTTTTGTTTATAATTTGTGTTATTTAATGAAGCAAATCTAAGATTGACTTATTAATAGAACGTTTTTTTTATATGAAAAATTTGTTATTAATGTCATTAAAAATTAGAAATTTACACCAAATCCTAACGATAAGTTTACACCTCTTTTAAAATCTCTTAACACTACATTATCTCCGTTGTTAGCACCTTCTCTACTTAATTGGAAATTAGGATTTAAAAGGTTTTGTCCTTTTAAACTAATGTTGTATTTTTTGTTAACATTCAATTTCGCTACAAAATCTAATGTTGGGATAGATTTTTCAATAATATTTTCAAAACCACGAGTTCCAATTGAGTAAACTCTATCGCTAAAGTAATTCAATACTAAGGTGCTTGTTAAAATAGATTCGTTGTTTAATTTTCTTGTATACGTTAAGTCCGAATTAATCAATACAGGTGTTGCTCCTTCAAGTTCGCTTGTGTTTTTTGTGAATTGCGCCACTGAATTTCTATCTAAATTTACTTTAGAATGTAAGTAAGAAGCGTTTAATCCAAATGAAAGTGCATTTTTAAAAGTAGCATCGTCTGGGTTGTTTAAAATGTTTTTTCTTAATTCAATTTCAACTCCAAAAACGTTAGCTCTTTCACCAATATTTAAATAAGTCAAGGTGTTTCCTCCACTAGGAATTTCGGAACGAGCAATAGGATTTAGAATTTGTTTTCCAAAACCAGTAATTGAAACCAGTTCCCCTTTACCAAAGAATCTTTCAAATTTCAAATCAAAATTGTAGTTTTCTGATGGATTCAAATCGGGATTACCCTGACTAGAAAAACTTACATCTTGATACTTAAATGGAGCGATTTCTTTAAATTGAGGATAGGTATAAGTTTTACTGGAGTTAAATCTTAAAATTGAATTTTCATTGAAGTTATATTTTAAAGATAGACTCGGTAATAGATACAAATCTTCTAAATTGGCTTTTCCATTTGTAGCACTGCTTGAAATATTGGTATCATATTTAGCTTCTTGGAAAGCAAATTCTCCTCTTAATCCTACTACAGCAACAAGATTTTCGTTGAAAGAATGTGTATATTTTCCGTAACCGGCACCAATAAATCGAACAGCATTGTAAGTAAATGGGTCAAAAACTCTTGGATTACTTGCTGTTCCTCTTCCTGTTTCTAATTCAAAAATTCCATTATCTAAAGAAGTTTGATTGAAAATTAAATCAGGATTATTTACATCTATTGCAGTTCTTGTTGAAAAATCGTGGTTGAAAATGATACTTTGAAAATCTCTCTTTGTATATCTCACATCACCACCTAATTCAAAAATTCGAGTTTTATTTTCAGCGCTAAAATCATAGCTAAAAAACGAATTAGCAACTAAGTCTTTTTCTTTTAAATTTGAATAAAAGCGTTCGTTTTCTCCAGCACTATTTGTTTGAGGAGCAAAAAAACCATCTCTAAATAAATAATTGTTAGATCTTCTGTCTGGTTCGTTTCCAGTAACCGTGTTAAGCGCTAATCCAATATGATATTTTAATTTTTTAGTAATTTTAAAATCACCAATTAATTGATTTACAAATAATAAGTTGTCGTTTACTTGCTGACGTACTAATAATTCTAAGTCACCTGTTTGTTCTGGATTATTTTCACCGAAATAATCACCATAGGTTTGATTGTTATTATGAATTAAAATGTTGTTTAAAGCAATTGAGTTTCCATTGCCAAACTTATATTTCATGTTGTTCATTACTAACTGCGAAACATTGTAATTGTATTTGTTAAAATCTTGATTCAAATACACTTGTCCTAATGAATTTGTTTGTTTGATGTTTCCTTCAGTATATAAATAGCTATTATCAAAACTTCCTACTAAGAACAATGATAATTTTCCTTTGCCAATATTAAATTTTCTTCCTCCTGAAATTGAAAACCCATTATTGGTTTGTAAATTTTGTTCGTTTGGTTTTAAATTGTTTTTAAAATCATAAACGGTAATACTTGAAATAGAATTTTTTGTTCTTTGGGTACCAAACCAATTCGTTCCATCAATAAGTTTGAAATTTTCATTAACCGTTTGACTGTTGATTCCGTTTGAAAAACTAATCTCAATTTCTTTGTCTTTGCCTAATTCTTTTGAAGTAATGTCAATATTAGCTCCACCAACATCTCCTAAAATAGAAGAACTAAAGGTTTTGTTAATTCCAA
>JAHRWO010000122.1 GCA_019105125.1 Flavobacterium sp. | reverse complement strand
ATTGGCACAGTCTACTCTTTTTGGTCTCATAGTCATTGTATTAAGTTAAAATATTCCAAATTCCGATATGGAATAATCACATCACATACTTACCAGACAACTCCTTCCATATCCTTTCGGTCTCAAGTTTATTTTCCTTCCTGAGCCGTTTTAATACAATCTCTTTTTCTACGCTTGTCATCTTCCAGCAAGTCCTGTTTTTAATCTTCTTCTTTGGATTTTTTCTACTCTTTGGCATAATCTTGCTTATTTTAAAGGTTGATATTCTGGACACGTATTGACCTTCATAGGCTCAAAAATACCTCTCCACGGACATTTCTCCTGCTTCTTGCAGTTGCTACATTTCTTAGGTAGTGGAGCCATACAGTTTACTCTTAAAGAAGTTCTCAATCACATAAATAAGGTTGTCATAAGCCTCTCTTAAAAAGTCACCTTCTCCAAAGAACTTAGTCTCTCCTACCGTCAGCTCAACAAGAACTCTTCCGTTGTGCGAAAATTCGTTTTCAGTCAACGAATACGGTATTTTTAAAAATCCTAAAAATTTCTTTATTTTTTCTCTTGATTCCATGTTGTTGTGCTGTTTTTTGTTGAAGAACCATACCACGACAATAGATTATCCTCGCATAACTTCATCTCATATTTCTTCATCTCAGGCTCCATGAGAAGTGATATTATCTTCTCCTGGTTGATGACCATCTCAACCAACACCTCCTTTCTCAGCCGTCCATATTCCTTCTTCAGTTGGTCGTCAGTTAGTTTTTCTACTTTTGCTGTCATACCTTATTTATTATATGTTATCTGCGTGGCGTAATCACTCTTACAAGATGCGTAGCCATCCTTAAATCCTTCTTTTCTCCCATCTATTTGTCCAGAAGAAAATCCCTGATTCCAATACTTATCCTTCAATTCAGCGTCATCTTCTGATGTATCAGAACCCATCTTTCTTATTACCCCACCTTTCGCCTCATACCAAGTCCCATTATAATTAAACTCAAACCCGGCATCCCGCATACAGATTCCCATAAACTCACCATCCCTTGTTTTTAACCCTACTCCTGAATAAACCTCTGTCAGCAATATCTGACCATCCTCATCTACTTGTATTCTCATATCCTATTCTTTAAAATCATACATAAAAAACTCTATCAACGGTATCACATCTGCCTTCACAAAGGCTATGATGAGTATCCACAAACACGTAACCTGACAAAATACCTCCATCACCTATCACTTATCGTCAGCTTCTCGTTTATCTCATCCTGCGTAGCCTTGGGCATCTTAGTCCCATCATACTTCGGGTGTCTAACCTTCTCTACCTTTATCCCTCCATATGGCATCTGCTTCAATAGTCCCTCCGGCACTCCGCTTATAACGATATCCGGCCTGTACACCAGCTTACCGTCCACAAATCTGTCTACCTTGATGAAGGGCTTGCTAACAAACCCAGTCCTCACCTCTATCGTAGCCATCTCCATCACCGCCGTCGGTAGGCCAAGCTCCTTGTTCAGCTCCATAATGTTCTTCCAGCCCAACACCGTTAGCCTCATCCCTTCCATGAAATCCTGAAGTCTTACTTCCTTTTTTGTCAATTTCTCTTCCATGATACTTATTTTAAAAATTAGTGGTTATCTACTACGAGAAAACGTTTACTCAAAACCCTTTTCTACCCTTCTTCCTGGTCGATTTCGAGTATTCAGCCTCAAAATATACCTCAAATTCACCCCATTTCTTATACTTTTCCTTACTCCACTTCCATAGTGTCGTCCTCCCTACCCCGATTTCTCTTCCGGCATCTACCATGCAGGTGTGAAAAACAGCACTTTTACCACTCCGAACCAATATACATCCCATTTTTTCTCCTTTTTTACACCAAAAGTAACCATTTTTTCAATACAGTGAACCTTGACCGAGAGAAAATGTTCACACGTACTGCTAATTTATACCAATTCTAAACAACATCAAACCCATTTTATGCCTCCGTAGAGGCTCTGAGACCTACATCTTAATGGAAAAAAAAGAAAATACCTATACTATATATTATCGCGCGTACATTATTATGCCCCACACATACAATTAGGTACTTACATATAAAACCACTCCCCCCTACCCAAATACATCACCATATAAACATACCCCCCCCACAAGGCTATAACAACACCACACAGACAGTATTCTGTTTGGCTACAAGTCCGAGTGGAAGCGGATATAACATTAATTATCAATATGGAAACAACGAGTGGGAGCGGATTATGACTCGTTTTTGACACCGGCTCCGTCATTGGAAACTGTTTTATTAAACCAACCCCGGCCTGTTTCTTTTTATTCCTATTACAACATCATAAATAACAACATAAACAATTGATATTCAGAAAATAGCATTCAAAAACTATTCTATTTAACACAATATAAACTATTGGACAAACAACTGTTATCTATTTATTTGTCAATTGGTTACCGTTGTATCAAAATAGCATATTGGTTAGTCTTTGCCGTTAATGGTCCTGAGCTGGTTCTATCTGGATTGTTTTGCCTGGTCGATTGTTTTGGGAAAAGTCGGGCGGTGGTGGATTCCCAAACGATCCCAAAATTGTTTTAAACTGCTATACTGTTATAACAGGTAATTAAATGATATTTGTAGTGTTTTATAGTGTATAATATAATAAAGTATTTTATTCATGGTTTATTTTCTTTTTTCTTTTTTTTCCATTAAGTCAATAGTCTGAACAGTCTTTTGACTGCAAATTGTTTTCTAAACTGTTCTGAAAAATACTTTAAAATTTATTTTTGGCTTAAATAGCTGATTTGTAGCTAATTATATTTAGAATCATTCTAAATTCCAGGTTATTTAGATTCATTATAAATAATGTATTGCTATTATTACCATTATATGTATATTTGTATTGTGTTTTACCTCAAATTTAGTTATTTGACATTTTGGGACTGTAAGACGGTTAAATAAAATTAACAGAATAAAATAACCGTTTTAAAAAATTAGCAATTATGAAAGCAAATATTAAAGGTTTACACAAATCAATTATTGGTGCAAATCAAGATTATTTACGCGACGTATTAAATATGTCAAAACTGATTGAATGGTGGAAAAATGAAAACAATCCATCATTAAACCGCAAAGAGGTTTTAAATCTTGCAGCCCGTTTTTTTTCTTTGTCTCTTTTGACTCCATTGTTTATCATTGAAAATTGCGGACAAAGCAAAGAAATTGATGGTAAACTAGTAATTGTACAAAAACAAAGAAACAAGATAACGGGGAAATATGAATTGTCGGACTTGCCTGTTATCCGTTTTTCTCCATCAATTGCGGGCAACGCAATAAAAAACTATTGTTATAAACAGCAGGCTTTAATTTCAGCTTCGCAGCCTGTTAAACCTATTGAAAAGGAAAAAACAGACTTAATAAGCGAACAGGCCAAAGAGGTTGAAAAAACCGCGAAAAGAGTTAATCAAAACAAACGCCAAACTGCTGCAAATGCAACCGCGGCAAAATTAAAAGAGGTTGCATAAAACAAATAAACCGTTTTTACAGTCCCAAAATTTAAAACAAGGGTTACAAGGTTAAAAACCTTATTTTGTTTGCTGCAAAGTAACCCACAAAAAAACGTTCATTTACATACATCGGATTATTTTTTTAAATAACTGCTATTTGTCAGAAATGGCAAAATAGACTAAACTTTTTAGTATTGGATAAAATAGCGAAATGCTACCAATACGGCGAAATGCAAATAAAAGTTTTACCGGTAAAATAGTGAAATGCTATTTTGGTATTGTGTTCTGAAAAAATAAGTTAAACAATTAAAAACTGATTGTATTGATTTTTATTAATACTCTTCAGATTTATTTGTTCAGATTAAATAAACCAAAAAAATGGTTTGTTTTTGACCTGGATAAATTACGTCTTTTAATTGTTTGCTGAATGTACTTTCGTTCCGGTCGGGCCGGACAATAACGAAAGGCTATCTATTAAAAGATAGGGACAAACTGTTTGCTGATTGGGGCAAACAGTGAGGTTCAAAACCGCTTATACTGTAATTTGCACGGGCGAAATATGCAAAAAGGTAAGCAGGGGAATACCGTATTAAATTGAGTTTTTCGGAACTCAAAAATATAGACAAAATCCGAAAATTCACTCAGATTGAAAAGGTCAGTGACCTAGAAAACATATTAGAAGGCAGGGGAAACTCTGCCTTTTCTCTTTAGTCCAAGTCTGAAGTATTGCATGAAATATGGCATGATAGCAGACATCCCGACTAAAAAAAGCGCACTCTTCATGGGTGTGCTTTGTCTTTTGGGCAGCCTGAAAATGGTAATCAGGAAAGCGATTGTAAAGATTGGAATTGAGCATTTCCATGTGACCTGTAATAAGGTTATCGTGCTCGTCAGGTTCGATTCCTGACTGCTCAACAAATAACCATTAAAATAAAAAGTTATGTTACAGTTTATAAACGACAGTGGTGTTGTATTCTGTGAAATACAACCAATATCTAATCCATTAAATACTGGATTAGTGGAATCTGCAATTTCCTTGTGGAAAAATAAGGAATTAAACCTAAATACCGTAATTGATGGTAAAAATTATGGGAAAGGCATGAAAGCACTTTACGAAATTGGGCAATATTTTGACAAATTTATTTAATCTAATCTTCGTTCATTCAATTAAAAATGAATAACATTTAAATAAAGGAGGTATTTATGGTGGTGCGCAAAATAATGCACCCTGAGAAGATTGTAAAATATTATTTATACCGACGGCAACGGGGCAGGGTGTGGACTCTGCCCATTCTTTTTAATAGTGATTAAGGCGTGAAAACCGTGCGTTGACGAAAATCAGGTTCACTTAAAAAACAGTATTATGAAAACTTTTAAAACGTTTGCCGAATATCGGAAACATGCTATCGAAGAGATGGAAAAGGCTCTTTCTGAAATGAAAGAAATGGGTTACACTGAAGAAGAAATTAACAATGTTCGTGATGAGTGGGAACTTCCCACAACACGGACTGCAATGGGATACTAATATGAATTTTACACAATTTGCAACAGTTTACGGAGTTACACCAAATGGCTATTGTCATGGGTGTATTCGCTATTCAGAACACCACACAAAAAGCGGTGTTTGCATGGTATCTGAACTTAAAAAAGAGGCAAAAGGAATGCCGATTTTTGACATAACAAACACAACTCGCATTTTGGGATTAAATGTAACTAACATTGAAAAATACGGAGGAAAAAGATTATGAAAACGTATCATTACATTGGATTTATGGCACTCATGTGCCTGGGACTGACAATAATGTCGGCGCTTTATGAATTAAACATGGCGGCAGGTGCTTTTGGTGCTTGCTGTTTGATGCTTGCAAGTTATGCTATATCTGATTATAAAAACTATCAAAAATGAACTCAAAGTTTTTAATAACAGACAACTGCAAGGGGTATGTCAATAACAAATTTGACTCAACTCCGGTTGCAAGTGGATTCCAATTGACATTTAAAAATGGAAAT
>JAHRWO010000101.1 GCA_019105125.1 Flavobacterium sp. | reverse complement strand
TCTTCGAGTTCACGATGTAAAAGAAGCGGTGGAATGTATAAAATTAGTCAGTAAATTAAAATAAATAATGAAGAAATTAGTTGCTATTGTTGTCTTATTAGGTTTGTTTTCGTGTAATAACGAAGAAGTATTGTTGCCTCAAGAAAATGTTTCGGTTCTAAAAGAAATAACCGATCATTCTCCTATTTATATGTTTTTTAAAACGGAAGAGAATCCAGACAACAAAGAGAAATTAGATACGATTGTAGAAGTGAATCGAAAGAATTCTATCGCTTCAACCAATTGGGTTTTCAATATCGACAAACGTTTGCCCTTGAAATTAGTCATACCCGAAGTGATGAATTTACAAGACAAAAAGAAACGCAGTTCGCACTCGAAAGAAGGAACAATGAACGTTTTTACGTATTCAGATAGTGTGGCTAAGAATTTAGCGTTTTTCCCTTTTACCGATGTAGAGTTTAAATACAGAAAATACTTCTCTAAGTTTTTTATTAAAAAACACGCCGAAAATTACAGAAACTTCCACAATTTCACGGTAAATTTCAATAAAGACAACAAAATAACGGTTGATGGAATGGATGTTTCAAGAGAAGAGTTTATCGACTACATCAAAGAATTCGCCGATTTTACAAGCGATGGGAAAATCACCATGCTACATCTGAATTTCGATAACCGCTTAACGTATGACCAATACATTCAAAATAAAATTTTGGCTTGGAAAGCAACAAATAATGAAATCCAATTGTCTTCTTTTGAGTTTGTTTATGATGAAAAGAAATTGCCTGAATGCGGATGTAAACTTTAAGTTGGTAGTTGTAAGTTTAACAATAAGTAAATCGGTTGTATAAAGTACTTGAAACTATTTCTTTTGTTGACAGGTTTTGTTTTTATCTTATCTTGTAATAAAGATAAAAGCAAGATTGTAAACGATGATTCTGTTTCCGATGAAGAGTGTATACAGTTTTTAAATGAAGTTTTATCAGATATGGTAAATTTAAAAATTATACCTTCAAAAAAAGTAATTATATCTAATTGTGATTTTCATAAGTGGAATTTTAGCAGATTTAAAAACTATTCAGATGTTCAGATTTTGTATGAATTACTTGAAGAAAAAGATACTATGTTCATAAAAACTTAAATTGATACTTCAAATTGTTTTAAAACAAGTGAGTTACAAAAGTTCGGTTTTCAAATTTATAACTTTAAAAAAGTTTTTGATAAAGTAGAATATGATTCAATTTCAAAAAAAAATAAAGGGAATTAATGTAAAAAATGGAAATTCTGAATTTAGTGACTCTTTTATGATGCTTCAAAGACCAGTTTTCAATAAAAAAAGAAGTAAAGTTCTTTTAAGAGTTGATTATGTGTATAGTGGAGAAGAATTTTTATTGACAAAAAAAATAATACTTGGGAAAAGAAAAAAGTTGGGGGTTGGATGAATTAGTTACTTTTTTAATTCTCTATTTTTTCCAAAATTATTATACAATCAGTATATAAAAAAGGAGTACAATTTTGTACTCCTTTTTTACTTCTATTTCTAAACTTTTATTCTACACTTCCGCCTAAGGCTTTGAATAACAGAATATTATTTCGTGTGTTTTCTTCTTTAAAGCGTAAGAAATCTAAATCGGCTTGGATTTTGTTTTTACGTGCGTTGATTAATTCCAAGTAATTTGCATAACCTGTAGCATACAAATCGTTCGATACTTCTACCGCTTTATTTAAGTGATTTACTTCTTCTAATTTCAATTTCATTACCCGTTCATAGATTTCAATTTCTTTGAGAACAGCTTGAATTTCATTAAAAGCAGTAGTTACTGTTTTTTGATAATTTAAAAACGCAATTTCTTGTTCGCCATTAGCAATCGCAAACTCTTGTTTTAATTGTCCTTTATTAAAAACAGGAACCATTAACCCACCTAGTAATTGGGATGCTAAAGAACCAGGTCTAAATAAGGTTTCATAAGAAAACGCATTATATCCCATGTAGCCATCTATTTGAAGTCTAGGGTAGAATGCAGCTTTTGCAGCTTTTGCATCTGCTCTTGACGCTTCTAATTCATAGTAATATGCCATTACATCTGGTCTTGAATTTATGATTTCAGCAGCAGGAATATTTGCATTCAAGATATCGAAGTTACTGTTTAATAATTCTTTTCCTCTTACAATTTCTCCTTCATAATTTCCAATAAGAGTTCGAAGCGCTTTTTCAACTTCAATGATATCTACTTTTAAATGTTCAACCTCAGCTTCAATATTTTTATTTTGTGCTTTTAGTTGTTGAACTGCCAATTCTGTAGCTTTACCCACAACACGTTGTGCAGCAATAATTTCGTAAGCACGCAATTGCAAACGATAGTTTTCTTCGTAAATGATTAAATTGTTATCTAGTTTTACCAATTCGTAATACAGCATGGCAATGTTTGTAAACAATTCAATTTTTAGTAGTTTCAAACCTTCATTTGAGGCTAAAAAACGTTTTTGAGCTGCTAACGATTGATTTTTTAATCTTCCCCAAACATCGGCTTCCCAACTGCTTCGTGCGCCTAACCAATAGTTAGGGGTAAAACTGCGATTGATTTTTTGCTCTTCGGTAATGTTAGCTGATAAATTAGTGTCGTAGTTTCCTACACCTTCCATGGTAAAATCACCATAACGCGTACCCGATGCAATAGCACCTAATTCTAACGATGGCAAACGATTTCTTTTGGTTCGTTTAAGAATACTATTCGCCATTTCTACTCTTTGTTGTGCAATCAGATAATCCGGATTCGCCACTACTGCTTGGTCAAACAAAGCCAACAAATGCGGATCGGTAAAATAAGTGCGTAGCTGTAATTTTTGATACTCTGTTTTGTTTTCTGTAGTTCCCAAATTAATTTCAGGAAGTGGTTTGGCTTGCTTTAAGTCTGCCACTTTTGGAGTAACACAAGATACGGTTACTAAAAATAAAAGAGATACTACAGAATATTTAGTTATTGATTTCATTTGTTTTTTTATTTTCTAATTTGGCAAAAAAGATGTACAATCCAGGTATAATAACCAATCCAAAAACAGTTCCAATTAACATACCTCCAGCAGCAGCATATCCGATCGATTGGTTTCCAACTGCGCCCGCTCCAGAAGCCAAACACAACGGAATTAGTCCGGCAATAAAGGCAAAGGATGTCATTAAAATAGGACGTAATCGTTGTTTAGCACCTTCAATAGCAGCAGATACAATATCTAAACCTTCTTTGTTTCGGGCTATTGCAAATTCTACAATCAGAATGGCATTTTTGGCAAGCAATCCAATCAACATGACTAAGGCTACTTGGGCGTAAATGTTATTTGCTAATCCAACCAACACCAGCGTTATGTAAGAACCGAAAATCCCCGTTGGTAAACTCAATAATACCGGCATAGGTAATAAGAAGCTCTCGTATTGGGCCGCTAATAATAAGTAAACGAATAATAAACATACCAAGAAAATAATGGTAGTTTGATTTCCTGAAAGTATTTCTTCACGCGTCATTCCCGACCATTCGATATCGAATCCACGTGGCAGTGTTTCTTGTGCTACTCGTTCTACTGCTGCAATGGCATCACCGGAGCTGTATCCTTCTGCAGGTTCCCCGTTAATCATGGCCGACATGTACATATTGTAACGAGTAAGTACTTCTGGTCCATATACACGTTCAATTCTAATGAATGTTGAGAAAGGTACCATTTCGCCGTTATCACTTTTGGCATATAAGTTTAAGATACTTTCAGGTGTGTCGCGGTGTTCTGGACTAGCTTGTACCATTACTTTATACATCTGACTGAATCGTATGAAGTTGGTTGCATAGTAAGAACCCAACATGGTTTGAAGTGTTGACATCGCATTATCTACCGAGATGCCTTTTTTCGCTGCTAAATCATAGTCGATATGAATTAAATATTGAGGAAACGTAGCATCAAAACTCGTAAAGTTATTTTGAAGTTCGGTAGCTTTATTCAATTTCGCGATGAACTCTTTAGTAATTTTATCCGTATTTTCGATTTTACCTCCTGAACGATCTAACAAACGCAATTCATATCCACTTGTATTACCAAATCCTGGAACTGTAGGTGGGGCAAACACTTCGATTTGAGCATCGGCAATTTCTTTCGTTTTTTCGGTTAGTTCGACAATCAAATCATCCACAGATTTGGTTCGTTCCGACCAATCACTCATGTTAATCATCGCCATACCATAAGACGAACCCGCAATTTCGGTAACGATACTATATCCCGCTAAGGTAGTAACGTTTTCGACACCTTCTATTTTTTGTGCCATAGCGGTGATTTCATCCAAAACTTTTTCAGTACGTTCTACGGTTGCTCCTTGCGGCGTAGTAACACTCACATATACCATTCCTTGGTCTTCCATTGGGATAAATCCTGTTGGAAGTATTCTTGTGGTTAAGAACGTTAAAACTATAAAAGCAAATAAAATTCCAAACGTTACTGTGGTTTTAGTAGCGAATTTCGATAGAATATTGGTATATCCGTTGGTTAGTTTTTCAAATCCGTTATTGAATTTATGGAAGAAATTGTCCAAGGCTCCTTTCTTTTTGTTGTGATTGTGAGGCTTTAAGATTATCGCACACAAAGCAGGTGTTAAAGTTAATGCGTTAATACCCGAAATCACAATACTAATCGCTAAGGTTAGAGAGAACTGGCGGTAGAATACTCCAACAGGTCCGCTCAGGAATGCCACTGGAATGAACACGGCCGACATTACAATGGTAATAGCGACAACGGCACCAGCAATCTCTTTTGTAGCTTCAATCGTAGCTTGTAAGGGTGGGGTGCCTTCTTCCATTTTTACGTGGACGGCTTCTACCACAACAATAGCATTGTCTACCACAATACCAATCGCTAAAACCAAAGCGAATAAGGTTAGTAAGTTAATCGAGAAGTCCATCATTTGCATAAAGGCAAACGTACCCACTAGAGCAACAGGAACCGCTAGTACCGGAATAATGGTAGAACGCCAATCTTGAAGGAATAAGAATACCACAAATCCTACTAAAAGAAACGCTTCAATTAATGTTACTAATACCGCACTAATTGAGGCATCTAAGAAACGTGAAACATCATACGCTAAGCTATAATCCATACCTGGAGGGAATGAAGTACCTTTTAGTTCGGCCATTTTGGCTTTTACTTTTTCAATTACTTCCGAAGCATTGGATCCTGGGCGCTGTTTCATCATGATGGATGCCGATGGCTTTCCATTGGTTTTAGAAACCATTCCGTAGTTCATGGCACCAAATTCAACTTTTGCGATGTCTTTTAAGCGTAAAATAGTTCCTTTAGCATCGGATTTAATAGCTATATCTTCGTATTGTTTTGGGGCGAAAAATTTACCCGTGTATTTGATTACGTATTGTAACTGACTCGTTGTTTTTCCAGAAGTTTCTCCTACTTTACCTGGAGCTGCCGATATGTTCTGTTTTTGTAAGGCTTGAATGACTTCGTCTGCTGAAACATTGTACGATTGCATTCTTTGAGGATCTAACCAAACACGCATGGAGTATTCTTTTTGCCCCATGATTTCGGCACGACCCACACCATCAATACGTTTTAATTCTTGCAGAATGTTAATGTCTGTAAAGTTATAGATGAATTGTTCGTCCTGACTTTCTTCGGTACTTGTTATGTTCAAGTACATTAACATACTGTTTACTTCTTTTTCAGTGGTAACTCCAGCACGAATTACCTCTTCGGGAAGTTCGTCTAATATAGTAGTTACCCTATTTTGAACGTTAACGGCTGCTAAATCAGGATCGGTTCCTACTTCAAAAAAAACTTGAATTAACGTTAATCCGTCGTTAGAAGTTACAGTAGACATGTAAGTCATCCCAGGAACTCCGTTGATGGCACGTTCTAAAGGTAACGCCACAGCGTTAGCAGATACTTCGGCATTAGCTCCAGTATATTTTGCAGTTACCGTTACAGATGGTGGTACAATATCAGGGAATTGTGTAATTGGCATTTGGAATACTGCCATTAATCCTAATAACACAAAAAATATAGAGATTACCAACGAAAGTACCTTTCGTTTTATAAACATTTCTACCATGATTATTTGCGTGTTTTAGAGGTTGCGTTTACTTTAATTTTAACAACATCACCATCACGTAACGATTGCGTTCCTTCTAAAACAATTACGTCGTCTTTTTTCAAACCTGAAGTAACGATGTAGGATTCGCGAAGGGTAGAACCAATTTGAATGTTTTGCATTTTTACTTTTTGGTCTTTTCCAACCACAAAGACATAGGTTTTATCTTGAATAGAGAAAGTCGCTTTTTGAGGAACAATGATTGCATTTTCTTCTCTTTCTGAAATGACTAATTTACCAGATGTTC